>NZ_PEII01000010.1:0-283442 GCF_002750415.1 Paenibacillus sp. LK1 | reverse complement strand
TCCGTTCGCAGTTCCTGCAAAACATTAAAGAAGCGTATGACAAAGATGCAGCACTGAAAAACCTGCTTCTGGATCCATACTTCCAAAACATTGTAGAATCCTACCAAGGTGCGTGGCGTGAAGTGGTAGCTGCTGCGGTAACTCAAGGCGTTCCGGTTCCTGGGTTCTCCAGTGCCTTGTCCTACTACGATAGCTACCGTACAGAGCGTTTGCCTGCGAACCTGCTGCAAGCACAACGTGACTACTTCGGTGCTCATACGTTCAAACGTCTAGACAAAGAAGGCAGCTTCCACCACAACTGGATGGAATAGTAGTGTATAACGCAAGTCCGTGAGATTAGGCTAAATTGTCCTGAATCAAGGACTTTGGCTGGAACAGAAGCTTGGAAAGGGGACTTGGAGAGTCGGTACATATACCGATGAGCTCCAGGTCTCTTTTTTTACGTATACTTAAGCTGGTCCTACATCGAGATTCGTTAGAATTTTAAAATCGCCTATATTTCCAAAATAGGCTGATTTGAGTTCTTTAAAATCGTTTGAAGTACATGGACGTGCTTCGATATGATCTGGAAGTGTTTGCGGATGTTTGGAGGGAAGCCAGTCATACTATGGCCTTCCCCCGTCCGCAGGGCTGTGTTATGATAGGACAAAAGTGCTCACGAATTGCTTGAATTAAAGGAGTGTACACCTTGAGCAAGTCTAACAATATTATTCTCATCGGCATGATGGGAACTGGCAAATCAACCGTCGCTGACATGCTCGCGCGCGAGTTAGGTTACCGACTGATTGATGTGGACGCCGCGGTGGAAAAAGAGGAAGGCTGTACGATTCCTGAGTTGTTCACAGGCAAGGGAGAAACGTATTTCCGCGATGCCGAGAGTCGCATGTTGTGCTCGGTGTTAGAGAAAAAGGCGCAGGTGATTGCGACCGGAGGCGGTGTGGTACTACGTTCGGACAACTGTGATGTCATGTCGAAGAACGGCTGGGTGGTTGCCCTGACAGCTGATCCTGCAGTGATAGTAGAACGCGTCAGCGGCTGTGATAACCGTCCGCTCTTGGCAGGCAATGCGGAGGAACGCATTCAGACCATTATGCAGGAACGGAAGGACGCATATCGGTTTGCGCATTACACGGTGGATACAACCGAGTTATCCGCTTCTGAAGTGACTCGTTTAATTTTAGCGCATTACCGCGTCTAAGCTTGTAATTATTTCATTTTCTCGTCAGTGAGAGTAGGGATAGAACGTACAAATGAGTGTAGGGTCGATGCGTGGAGAGGGATACATTTCGTATGTGGAAGAAGATATGTTGAAGGATTTAAAGTGGTGAATGGGGATGTATGATCGTGAGAGATCGATGTGAAAAACGGGCCGATTGGCCCGTTTGACTGATGGTAAGAATCAGGGTGCATGATGCATGGTGGTTATCGAGAACTGCTGATTGCAGCTAGCTATCCTAACCATATAACCTCGATCCTGATGTTACTTAGTTTTCCTCTTGCCATTGCAGCATGCCGCCAACCATATTGGTGCAGCCATCATATCCGAGCTGCTGTAAGTACTCACAGGCACGTTCGCTACGGTATCCACTGCGGCAGATCAAAACAATTTCACCGGACTTTTGAATTTCGGACAGTCTGTCCGGAATCTGTCCAAGCGGGATGTGTTTCGCTCCCTCGATCATGCCTTGTGCGACTTCATCGTCCTCACGGACGTCTATCATCTGCAGCTTCTCTCCCGCCAGTAAACGGCGGCGTAGCTCAGAAGTTTCAATTTCAGCAATTTGTGTCATATTCAGGTCCTCTTTTCTGTATGGACTTAACGCCTATAATGATACCCAAGCGATGTATGGAATGTCAATTTGGCAGTACAGCATTACCGCATGGATCCTGAGCCAAATACGTAACAGGATCATCTAACGAAGCACATTATAATCAATGAAGGAGAATTTCATCCATGGACGTTATCGTTAAACCGACCCCATCCCTGAACGGGGAAATTGGAGCTTTGTCTTCCAAAAACTACACCACACGCTACTTGCTAGCTGCTGCTCTGGCAGAAGGCACGAGTACGATCCATTACCCGGCTCACAGTGAAGATAGTGACGCTATGCGCAGATGTATTCGCGATCTTGGAGCAGTGCTTGAAGAAGATGACAGCAAAATTGTTATCCAGGGCTTTGGCAGCCATCCACATGATGTGCGTGAATTAAATGTAGGAAATGCGGGTGCAGTGTTGCGTTTCCTAATGGGGGTAACGGCACTTTGTCCTGAGGTGACGTTTGTAAATACGTACCCGGATTCTCTTGGCAAACGCCCACATGATGACCTGATCGATGCGCTTGGTCAGCTCGGTGTTGAGGTACAGCACGAACAAGGACGCTTGCCAATCACGATCAAAGGTGGTCAGGCTAAGGGCGGACATATCCGTGTATCCGGTTCTGTCAGCTCCCAGTATTTGAGCGCGTTGCTGTTTGTAACTCCGCTTCTGGCCGAAGACAGCACAATTGAAGTATTGAATGACTTGAAATCCAAAGTGGTTATTGGTCAGACGCTGGAAGTACTGGAACAAGCGGGTATCGTCATTCATGCGAGTGATGATTACATGTCCTTCCGCGTACCTGGCGGCCAAGCCTATAAACCGCAAACATATACGGTTCAAGGAGACTATCCGGGTTCAGCAGCTGTCCTCGCGGCTGCGGCGGTCACTCAATCCGATGTTAAAATTTTGCGATTGATGGAACAGAGTAAACAAGGTGAGCGTGCTATTGTTGACGTTCTGCGCATGATGGAAGTGCCGTTGACGCATGAGAACGATGTGGTTCACGTGCAAGGTAACGGTACTTTGAAAGCCGTGGAATTCGATGGAGATGCCGCGACAGACGCGGTTTTGGCCATGGTAGCGGCAGCAGTGTTTGCGGAAGGCACCTCACGGTTCTATAATGTAGAGAACTTACGTTACAAGGAATGTGACCGAATTACGGATTATTTGAACGAACTGCGGAAGGCAGGAGCCAACGTAGAAGAACGTCAGGCCGAGATTATCGTACATGGTCGTCCGGAAGGCGTTGAAGGCGGCGTTGAGATTAACGCTCACTACGATCATCGCGTAATTATGGCACTGACCGTTGTCGGTCTGCGTTCCAAAGAACCGCTTCGTATTCGGGATGCACACCATGTAGCCAAGTCTTATCCGCAATATTTCGATCATTTGCAGGCGCTTGGCGCCTCGGTTCAATGGGTAAAAGAGTAAAATAACACGTTAAGCAGAAAAGGATGGTGCTTGAACATGGAATTTAACAATCCTACTCGTGAAGAAATTGGACAACTTTTGCGCAAGGCAGGCAACATCGCAGTCGTCGGCTTATCGGACAAATCAGATCGCACTTCCTATATGGTAGCGGAAGCCATGCAAAGCAGAGGTTATCGCATCATCCCGGTAAATCCGCAGGTACAAGGTGAGATTCTCGGGGAGACGGTATATGCGACTCTTGCAGATATCCCTGAGCCGGTAGATATCGTGAATGTATTCCGCCGTGATGAATATTGTGCCGATGTGGCTCGTGAAGCTGCGGCGATCAAAGCGAATGTATTGTGGCTTCAGCTTGGTATCCATAGTGATGAAGCCGTACAGATTGCTGCTGAGAACGGCATGACAGCGGTAACGAATCGTTGTATCAAGGTAGAGGATTCCATCGTTCTGCGCGGTGCTGGACGCGGTTAAATCTCAATCACTTAAAATCCCGTTAACCTCGAGTTGACGGGATTTTTCTGTTACATACTTGGAATATAGAATAAATTACCAACAGGTTACTGTTTTGCTTTGACAAAACGTTGCGTAAAGCTTACCATCTAGGATAGAAAGGAGAGGTCGCCATGAATTGGCTCGGATCCTTGCAGCAGCTCGGACGAGCGGTAATGCTGCCTACAATGGTCCTGCCCGCCGCCGCAATTTTGCTGAGTGTTGGCAGTTTGCCCTGGGACGCCTGGGGATTGAAAGTTGTTGGTGAAGTGTCTACCGTGGCCGGACACGGTATTTTTTATTTTTTGCCGTATTTGTTCGCTGTCGGTGTAGCGCTGGGACTCTCCAACCAGGCCGGACAAGCGGGACTCGCTGCTCTGGCTGGTATTGTGATATATGATCAGGTGACTCGCAATTTCGGGGATGGCACCGTTCAACCTGCTTCCTTAATCGGAATTATTCTCGGTGCACTTGCCGGGGTGACGCATAATCGCTTCAAAAGTATTAAACTGCCCGAAATCTTACAATTTTTCGGTGGTTCAAGGTTTGTTTTGCTCATCGTAGGGCTGTGCTCGGCACTGTTCTCTTTCTTTATGTTATGGATCGCACCCATTCTACAACATGCATTGAACGCCATCGCCACCTGGGAATACAGTCTCGGCGGTTTTGGGCTGTTTATATATGGGGTCTTGTACAGGGTGCTGGTGGCATTCGGCCTGCATCATCTGCTTAACAATGTGTTCTGGTTCCAACTGGGGACGTATGAAACAGCAGACGGCAATATTGTGCAAGGGGATTTGCCGCGATTTTTTGCGGGTGATCCGACAGCAGGGTATTTTATGGCCGGGTTATTCCCGATCATGATGTTTGCGATTCCAGCGATTGCCTTTGCGATTATTCAGGAGGCAAGGGAAGACCTGAAGCCGAAAATCAAAAAAACATTTCTCACTTCCGCACTTGTTTGTTTTCTGACAGGGGTATCGGAGCAGATTGAGTTTGCCTTTTTGTTTGCGGCACCTTATCTGTTCATCGTGCATGCAGTCATGTCAGGACTTGCGATGTGGATCAGTTATTGGCTTGATATACGTCATGGATTCTCCTACTCGGCTGGCATTATTGACTACATACTCAATTTCCATCTATCGGAAAATGCTTGGAAGCTCATACCGATTGGCATACTATATGGGTTGGTCTATTATTTCCTGTTTAGGTGGGCGATTCGTACGTTCAAGATTCCAACTCCAGGACGCGAAGAGGGGTCCATGCTGGAAGATTGGGTAGGTAACATTCCTTATCAAGCTCCTCTCATTTTGGAAGCATTGGGCGGGAAAGAAAACATTGTACAGGTAGAGGCCTGTATTACACGACTTCGACTCACCGTGCATAATGATCGGTTAATCGATACAGGTGCAATGAAGAGTATGGGGTCGGCAGGGCTCATTAAGCTGGGTGGCGGTAACGTACAAGTGGTATTCGGCACCTATTCGGAATTAATCCGGGAAGAGATTGCGAAGCTGCTCGAACGGGATCTGCAACAAGTTCTGTTCTGTGCTCCTGTGCAGGGCAAAATGCTGCCAATTGAAGAGGTGCCGGATCAGATATTTGCAGCCAAGCTTGTGGGTGATGGAGTAGCCTTTGTTCCGGAAAAAGGAGAGCTGGTCTCACCCGTATATGGAACGATTATGCACATGTATCCGACGATGCACGCACTGGGCATATCAACCCGGGAGGGACTTGAGGTTCTGTTGCATATCGGTATTGACACATCCCAACTGAAAGGCCACTTTGAAGCCTTTGTTCAGGAAGGGGATACGGTGGAGCCGGGTCAGTTGTTAATCAAGTTTGACCTGGCTGTATTGCGAGCGGAGGCGGCATCGCTGACGACACCGATGGTTATCACGAATCCCGATCGTGTCAAATCATGGAGCTTTGCTCCATTTAAGCAAGTTAAGAAAGGTCAGGCATCCGTTATGTCCGTGGTGCTCTATGACAGGAACGTTGGAGGGGTAGAATGAAGATACAAGGCATCAACGGAGCTGCAGGCATAGCCATCGGCAAAGCATTTGTCCTGCCCAGTTGGGAATGGGATCTGCCGGATCAAAAGATGGATTCGGTGGATCTCGCCCAAGAGTTCGAACGGCTGTACGAGGGCATACGGACATCCAAGGATGAGATTGAATATATCAAGAACGAGTTCAAGGAAGTGGTCGGTCCTGAAGAGTCCAGCATCTTTGATGCGCATCTGGCCATTCTGGAAGATCCGGTATTCATGAACGAAATTCGAGGCATTATTGAACGGCAGTACAAAGCGGCAGAAGTAGCCGTCAAAGAGGCTATTGATCATTTTGTCACCATGTTTGATCTGCTCGAAGACGAGTATATGAAGGAGCGGGCCATTGACATCAAGGACGTGGGGAACCGTCTATTAAAGCATCTGCTGGGTGCACCGGAAATTACGCTTCCATCGGATACCCAGCCTTATATACTCGTGGCCAAAGAGCTGTCTCCCTCTCAATTGGCGCATTTGAATCCAAGCCACGTGCTGGGCATTGTGACACTTATCGGAGGCAAAACATCACATTCGGCAATTATGGCTCGTGCTCTTGGCATTCCTCTCGTTTCCGGTTTGGAAGCGAGTCTTGGCATGCCGGTGGAGACCGGAGATATGCTGGTTGTCGACGGAGATAATGGCCTCGTATTTACGGAGCCGGATCGGAAGACAATTGAACGGTACACGATGATTCGTAGCAAACAATTGAAGAAAAAAGAACAGCTGCAGGTACTTGCAACAGTGGATGCCGTAACCAAAGATGGTTCCGTGCTGCATCTGGCTTCTAACATCAGTTCCGTCAAGGAATTGGATATGGCGCTGAAACATGGGGCAAAAGGTGTGGGGTTGTTCCGGACAGAGTTCCTATACATGGACCGTGCTACGTTCCCGGGTGAGCAGGAACAGTATGAGGTCTATCGTCTTGTTGCTGAGAAAACTGCTGGTCAGTCTGTCGTTATTCGTACGCTCGATATCGGTGGTGACAAGCAGCTGGACTATTTTGAACTGCCAGAAGAAGATAATCCATTTTTGGGATATCGTGCGATTCGGATCAGTCTGGACCGCAAAGATCTGTTCAAAACACAGCTCACAGCCATTCTTCGGGCCAGTGCTGCGTGCAATGTCAAAATTATGTATCCGATGATCTCTTCGGTAGAAGAACTTCAGGAGGCCAATGAAATCCTGCGTGAAGCGATGTCTGATCTGGACGAGCGCAAATTGCCGTACGATCCGCATATTCAGGTGGGCATCATGATTGAGGTTCCGGCAGCGGTGATGATCGCCGATTTGCTTGCCGAAGAAGCTGATTTCTTCAGCATAGGTACCAATGATCTAGTACAATATGTACTGGCTGTCGATCGAATGAATGAGCAGATCGCACATATGTACCATCCGTATCACCCGGCTGTACTTCGCATGCTTCGCGCAACAGTCGATGCGGCACATACGGCAGGCATTGATGTCAGTGTTTGCGGAGAGATGGCAGGAGATGAGCGTTCGATTCCCCTATGGCTGGAGCTGGGGATTAGCAATCTGAGTATGTCTCCACAATCCTTGCTGCGTGTGAAGCACAGGGTATTGAATACGACGGCTGCGGCTGCCAAAGAGGCAGCCCATGATTGCTTCACTCTGCGGACAAGTGCAGACATCGAAGAGCGCCTACAAGTCTTCAATGATTCGATGGGCAGTCCAGATGAACAGAGTGGATCGAATGCATCTTGAATGGAATATTTTCAAATAAATACCTTTAAGTGAAAATATTAACTTTTGTACAATTTTGGAAAAAAGTCTTATTTTAACGATAAAAACCCCACGCCATTGGCGCGGGGGTTTGTTTTATTTTTCAGCAAGTGCATCGCAGAATGTTTTGCCATATGGCGGAAGGTCAGGTGGACGACGAGCTGAAATGATGTGTCCATCCACAACAACGGCTTCATCTTTCCAGATGGCTCCGGCATTTTCCATATCATCCCGGATACCCGGTGTAGATGTGACCGTAACCCCGTCCAGTATTTTGGCGGATATCAGTACCCAGCCTGCGTGACAGATCTGTCCAATCGGCTTACGATCCGCATGCATTTCCTTGACGAGCTCAAGTACTTTGGGGTAGCGACGAAGCTTGTCTGGTGCCCAGCCCCCGGGTACAAGAATACCATCATAGTTTGAACTATCCAATTCATCAAAACTGTATTCCGCTTCGGCAGGAACACCATATTTACCAATGTAGGTTTTGCCTTTTTTCTCTCCGGCGAGATGCACCTCAGCACCTTCTTCACGGACACGATGCACCGGATACCACAGTTCTAGATCTTCGAATTCTTCATCGACCAGGGCGATGACTTTTTTGCCTGTTAATCTCATCATCATCTCTCCTTTTGCGGTAATTAGCACATAGCGTCTTTATTGTAACAGATTCTCATGGTGACTTCATCGTCATGCAATCTCGCCAGAAGGGAAGCGATTACAACTCTATGAATGCCTACATTCGACAACCTTCTTCTGGAGACGGTGGTAATTTGTGCAACCTATGGTTTATAGCAGGATTTGAGCGGAAATAGGTCGAATGGTATCTATATAAGAGTATAGAACGAATGAGGTGATGACTGTGCGTAAGACGTGCAGATGCGGACATGTAATGGAATTGGAATTAAGAACGGTGGTATATGCCAAAAAGGTGGAGATTCGTAACGTACCTGTATTTGCTTGTACAGATTGTGTTTCCTATGAGGTACTTCAGCCGGTCAAGCCGGATTTGAAAGAGTGCATCAGTACACTCGGCGAACAGCCAGCGAAACAGGATGTATCGTTTGGAGCGCGTAATGAACTTGCGGACCTCTTCCATGAACAATTGTTGGCCTGGCCGGACGCTTCGGATCGTGAGATGGAGCATCGGATGCAACGTGCTGTGGAGGAGAGAATTAACCTTCTGCTGGATATTATGGGCTATGCTCAGAAATCTAATGATCAAGAATGGATCGAGACAACACAGCGCAGATTAGGTCAATTATCCGGCTTTGTATGGCAGGCGCACTTCTCGAATGCTGTCTAATTTTGACGTGCAAAATGCTTGTTTTCATGAAAATTGGCTTTTTCGCCCGCTTTTTGTTAAGATATCGTAGAGTGAAAACGCTCAACATAGCGGTAATCCTGGTAAAGGGGGATGTATATCAAATGGCTGACATGACTAAAATGACAAGTATTGAACAGCTAAACTCCGCAGTGGAGGCTACCGAGGATCAACCCTTGCTTCTGTTTAAGCACAGTACACGCTGCCCGATCAGCGCGAATGCTTATCAGGAGATGAACGATTATTTGCAAAATAGTCCAAGTGAACAAGTGAAATACGGTATCATTTATGTAGTGGAAGATCGCCCTGTGTCCAATGAAGCAGCGGACAAGCTGGGTGTTAAGCACGAATCTCCGCAGGCGATTCTAGTCAAAAAGGGAATTCCTGTATGGCATACTTCCCACTCGAATATTACTTCAACCACAATCACGAATGCACTGCGTGAGTCCTAAAGCCTATTTTAATTGATTAATGCATAAATTTGTCGTAATATAAATCTTAATGAAAATGGTATGAAAATTTACTGGTAATGGAGAGAAGTACTGTGACGGTAACCATTTATGATGTGGCACGTGAGGCCGGTGTCTCTATGGCAACGGTATCACGGGTTGTTAATAATAACCCTAATGTTAAGCCACAGACACGCAAAAAAGTATATGAAGCCATCGATCGGTTGGGATATCGTCCGAATGCGGTAGCCAGAGGCTTGGCGAGCAAGAAGACAACCACGGTCGGGGTCGTTATTCCGGACATTTCGAACTCAACCTTTGCAGAGATTGCCCGCGGAATTGAAGATATTGCGAATATGTATCACTACAACATTATTTTGTGTAACGCGGATAAGAAGAAAGAAAAAGAAATTCGTGTAATTAACACGTTGCTCGAGAAACAAGTGGACGGTCTGCTCTTCATGGGTGGAACTGTGACGGACGAGCATATTCAGGCGTTCCAATCAGCGGCTGTGCCGATTGTTCTCTGTGCAACAAGTGACGAGAAGGGCACGTACCCTTCTGTAGATATCGATCATGAAGCAGCGGCATTTGACGCTGTAAATACGTTGATCCGTCATGGACACAAGGAAATCGCAATGATCAGTGGTACACTGCAAGATCCTGCCAACGGTTATGCTCGTTTCCAAGGGTACAAGAAAGCGCTTGAAGCAGCAGGTATGGAATATCAGGAGGATCTCGTACGCATTGGTAACTATCGTTATGAGTCTGGTGTGGAAGCGATGAAGTATTTCCTCGGTTTGAAGAAAAAACCATCGGCAATCTTTGCTGCAACAGATGAGATGGCAATTGGTGCTATTCACAGCATTCAGGATGAAGGTCTGAAGGTACCGGATGACTTCTCCATCATCAGTGTGGATAACATTCGTATGGCTTCCATGGTCCGCCCTCAGTTGACTACTGTAGCTCAACCGATGTATGACCTGGGCGCTGTAGCGATGCGTTTGCTGACCAAGCTTATGAAGAAAGAAAATGTGGAAAACCCACGGGTTATTTTGCCGCATGAAACGATTCTTCGTCTGTCTGTAAGCCATGCAGACGTAGTTTAAATACAGGCTTGGATGATTCATCGTCATTTCCGATTGAAATGGAAATGGTTTAAGAAAGGGAGAAGGCATTCTCTCTACATAGTGGAATGACGGAAGCTCCGGAAACGGAGCTTTTGTGCTGAATGGGTTTTGGACGTAGACTAAAAACATACTTGGAGGGAAACGAGTCCAGGTTTGCATGCAGAATGCTATATAGGAGGTCATAACATGCGTGAAACGATCGGTATCATTGGTGCAATGGATGAGGAAGTAGAACTTCTCTTAGCTGGTATGAAGCAACTAGAGACCGTAAAACAAACCGGTATTACCTATGTCGCAGGTGAATGGCTGGGTAAACAGATTGTGGTCTGCAAATCAGGCGTGGGTAAAGTAAATGCAGCTGTGACGACACAGATTTTAATTGATCGTTTTCAGGTTAACCGTATTATT
Organism: Paenibacillus sp. LK1; assembly: GCF_002750415.1. Classification (NCBI taxonomy): domain Bacteria; kingdom Bacillati; phylum Bacillota; class Bacilli; order Caryophanales; family Paenibacillaceae; genus Paenibacillus; species Paenibacillus sp. LK1. The sequence goes on along the minus strand of NZ_PEII01000010.1, from coordinate 272,599 downwards.
TTCACGGGTGTTGCGGGTGCAGTTAATCCGGAGTTGAACATTGGAGATATGGTCATCTCGTCCGAATGTGTACAGCATGATATGGATGTGACTCCACTTGGATTTGAGCGCGGGGTTATTCCTTACCAGGAGACGTCCGCCTTTCCGGCGGAAGCATCCCTTATTGCGTTAGCTGAAGAAGCCTGCAAAGCGCAAGGAGCGAACTATCTGATCGGCAAAGTGCTGTCAGGAGATCAATTCATTGCAAACAAGGATACGGTGAAAATGCTGTATACCGAAATGAATGGGGCATGTGCGGAGATGGAGGGAGCTGCCGTAGCGCAAGTAAGCTTCATGAACCGTGTTCCGTTCGTTATACTTCGCGCAATGTCTGACAAAGCAGATGGATCAGCACATGTGAACTTTGCCGAGTTTACTGTGGAGTCTTCCCAGCGCTCTCACCGTATTGTGGAACATATGCTGGAACATATGTAACCCCATAAGGTATACGCATGTTGAGCATGGTATAGGCTTAAAAACAACAAAAACCGCTTCCTCCTTTCAGATCATCCATGATGAACCTGTTCGCGAAGAGGCGGTTTTTCTATGTATACGCATTCGGAAATCATCCATGTGAGTTCGTGATTAGTACATAAACCGATGGCGGAATCGAACGCGGTCGAACTGTTCTTCCGATTCCAAGGGTACTTGGCTGCCAATGCGGACCATGAGGCAGTTCGCTGGATGTGAACAAATCTCGGGATCATCGGTGGCGTACCAAGTCATGTCTACGGTTTGCATCAATTTTTCCATCATCTTGCGGTAATCCCATACGGAAAGGGCACTGCCCTTCAAATCCCAATGCCAGTAATATTCCGTTGTGAATATGATATATTTCTCCATCTGTCCATTTTCAAACGCGGTGAGCAGCATTTCGCGCCCGATCCCGAGAGAGCGATAGGAATCCGCAACCTCAATGGCGCCCAGCTCAATTAGATCGGTCATATTGCCTTCCGACCAACGTTCGCATTCATCTGCATAATGGAAAGTCACATAACCGACAATGGTTTCATTCTCCCGTGCAATGATGATTCGACCTTCAGGCAAAGCGGCAATTTCGGCCAATGCCTCCTGTTGTTCCGAAGGGCGCCGGAAGGCATCCAGATCGGAATGAAATTCAAGCTGCGTAATCGTCTCGGCCTGAACTGGTCCCTCAATGATGATTCGGTGGCCGGACTTGAAGATGGAACGCATATGATGCTCCTTAATATGCTCCATAGTTCATGCTCCTCTCTCCCCCTACTTATAGCAAAAAACCAAAAATTTGAAAAGCCATAGACGATGATTGAAAAGATTTGCTATAATTGCGTAGACAAAAAATGTTCACAATTCAACTGCAGTTTGGGTTCATCGGTTTGGCCTGGGCAAGTACATGATGAGAAGTTCTCTCTACTAATGTAAGCGCTAACTGGAAGTTCAGTCAACACAAAGGCAATCAGAAGTGACCCATATTGGGAATCGAAATGTCGAGTTGAAGGAGGCTGGCAAGCATGAGTCAAGCACATGGTGAGATGCTGCAAACGGTTGTGTCTGAATCTAATCTGGGCGATTACACGGAGGCCCGAAGCCGGTTTGATTGGGAATCGGTTGAAAAGCACTTTACGTGGCACGCCAGCGGGAAAGTCAACATGGCGCATGAAGCGATAGATCGTCATGTGCTGGAAGGAAGAGGCGGGAGAACGGCGCTATTATACAGTGATGCTTCGCGTGAAGAGGCATACACGTTTGCTGACTTGAGTGAGCAGTCGAGTCGCTTCGGTAACGTCCTGCGTAAATATGGCATTGCTAAAAGTGATCGGGTATTTATTTTTATGCCACGCAGTCCTGAGCTCTATTTTAGTCTGTTGGGCATATTGAAGGTTGGGGCTGTTGCAGGTCCGCTATTTGAAGCCTTTATGGAAACTGCGGTGAAAGACCGACTGGAGGATAGCGGAGCTGTAGCCCTGGTGACGACCCCTCAATTGCTGGGACGAATCAAACGTTCCGAGTTGCCGGAACTGAAGCATATCTTTGTTGTGGGTGGTGGTCCACAGACGGAAGAAGGACTCATCGACTTTGATGCAGAGATGTCGGCAGCTTCGGATGATATGGAAGTGGAGTGGCTGACTCGCGAAGACGGTCTGCTGATTCACTATACATCCGGCTCTACAGGTAAACCGAAAGGTGTATATCATGTGCAGAATGCGATGATTCAGCATTATTACACCGGCAAGGTTGTACTCGATTTGCGCGAGGATGACGTATACTGGTGCACAGCTGATCCGGGTTGGGTCACAGGTACATCCTACGGGATCTTTGCACCCTGGTTGAATGGGGTGACCAACGTTATTCGTGGAGGACGTTTCAGTCCGCAAGACTGGTACAGCACCATTGAGAAAAATAAAGTTAGCGTATGGTACAGTGCGCCGACGGCTTTCCGAATGTTGATGGGGGCGGGCGAAGAGACCATTGCCCAGCATGATCTGAGCAGTCTCCGTCACGTCATGTCTGTTGGCGAACCGCTTAATCCCGAGGTGGTCCGTTGGGGCTGGAAAGCCTATGGACAGCGAATTCATGATACATGGTGGATGACGGAGACGGGTGGACAGTTAATCTGTAACTACCCGGGCATGCCAATTAAACCAGGTTCCATGGGTCGTCCATTACCGGGGATTGAAGCCGCCATTATTGACGATCGAGGACAGGAACTGCCGCCTTACAGTATGGGTAACCTGGCTATTCGTACTTCCTGGCCGTCCATGATGGCGAAGATCTGGAATAATCCGGCCAAATACGAGGAGTACTTCCGACTTTCTGGCTGGTATGTATCCGGTGATTCCGCTTATATGGACGAAGATGGCTACTTTTGGTTCCAGGGCCGGATTGATGATGTCATTAACTCTTCAGGCGAACGCATTGGCCCCTTTGAAGTGGAGAGCAAGCTCGTAGAGCACCCTGCGGTAGCAGAGGCGGGCGTTATCGGCAAACCGGATGTAACTCGCGGAGAGATCATTAAGGCCTTTGTGGCACTGCGTGAGGGGTATGAGCCGACACCGGAGCTGAAGGAAGAGATCTATCGATTTGTAAAAGAAGGCTTGTCTGCTCATGCCGCTCCGCGTGAGATTGAGTTCAAGGATAAACTGCCCAAGACCCGCTCCGGCAAGATTATGCGCCGTGTGTTGAAAGCTTGGGAGTTGGATCTGCCGACAGGCGATCTATCGACCATTGAAGACTAAAGTATAAACCAGCAGATGCTACGTGTCTGCTTGCCCCATGATTCCAATAAAAAGCCTGATCCGTGTCTCACTTACGGATCAGGCTTTTTTACTTTGGATTATGCACGAATAACAAAACCCCATCCTCATGATGCGAGAATGGGGTTAAGAGTGGAGCTATGGTAACTCTGTATTACGGTTGGAAATGCACGGCTCCGGACGGCTCGGATTCGCCTATGCTGTTGCTGGCGGATACCTTGAACCATCCACTGGTGGATGCAGGCACTCCGTAGTCCATGGAGGTACCTGAAGTTGTGCCAATTTTGGTGTAAGGGGCTGTCCCTGTTTCACTAAAATATACAGCATAACTTTGAACGCCATCCGATTCCGGATTGGAGGCCCACTGAATGCGCAGTCCTTGGGAAAGCGCCGACACGGTCACTTGGCCCGGCGTAGCCGGAGCCGTAGATGCGGTATTCTCATTCTGAGAGTCTTCCGGTGTAACGACTGTTCCCGGAACATTAATCGGTTCATTTATTTCTTCATCTGCAGGAGGCTCTACCATTCCCGCACTGCTAACTGCTGCGCTAGGAGCAGACTCACGACCCGCTACATCTACTGCTGTGACGTAGAACGCAAAGTTTCCACCCTGTGCATATGCGGTAAATGATCTGGACTCACCTGTCAGGACAACCTGCCCCTGATTCTGGAATCCGGCGCCATTTACTGAGCGATACAGGCGATAACCAACCACATCACTTTCTGGTGTTGCATTAAACGTAATCACGGCGTTTCCATTGGCAACGGAAATTCTCACATTGCCTGGTGCATCCGGTGCTTTGCCGTTATCGGTTCTTGGATCGATCTGTGTCGGCATGTCTGCATCGGCATCTTCCGGCAGGTAATATGCAAGTGATTCGTGACGACTCATGCGTGAGAATGCACTTTGCAGTTCCTTGATGAGATCAGAGATCGGTTTCTTGCGCTTAACGACCGTTTTCTCTTTTGTCATATCTCCAGGTGTTTCATCACGCGGAATGTAGTTGACACCATTGTAAGTGATATATTTGGCTTTTGCGACGCCATCATCGCTATCCTTCGGCACAAACTTGCTATTGAAAATATCAGTGACAAATCTGTCAGTCAGAGATGTTGGCAATTTGCCGCTATAAGCGGATACGGTTCGTGTCTCGATCCCGGATGGTTTCTTGAACGAATCGGTTACGAACATCTCTTTGTCAGTAGCGATGACTTGATTCATGATTTGCGTCCACAGCTGCTGTGCACGTTTCTTCTGTGATCTTGTCTCCAGCGTGTTTACCGGCTGTTTGTATCCAACCCATACACCCAACGTGACATCCGGTGTATAGCCTTCAAACCAAACATCGGCGTAGTTTTGAGTTGAACCCGTTTTGCCTACGATAGGCACACTCTTGGAGTACTTGTAATTTTCACGAACTTTATCGGCTGTACCTTCCGTAATAACGGTGCGAAGCATATCTGTCATCAGGTAAGCCGTCTGTTCTGAGAAAGCTTGAACAGGTTCTGCATCGTGTTTATATACGATATTCCCTTTTGAGTCTACAATTTTGCTAATCATATAGGAATCATTGTACACACCATTGTTGGCAATGGCTCCATAGGCATTGGTGAGCTCTTCAACGGTAACACCGTACTGAAGTCCTCCAAGTACACCAGTCTGGGCTTGGTAGTCAATCGGTTGGATGGTGGTAATCCCAAGCTTCTTGGCGAAGGCCCATGATTTGTCGATACCAACATCTTCGTTGAACAGCTTCAGCGCAGGAACATTCAGCGAGTAGTTGAGTGCTCTACGGGCAGTCACAAGTCCCTGGTAGCGATTGTTGGCATTTTTCGGAATATGGAATCCAGTCTGGCCGTCCTTCAGAATTATCGGTGAATCATCAATAATGGAAGCTGGTTGAACAAGCCCTTCATCCAGTGCAGGCAGATAAGCAGCAATAGGTTTCATAGTTGAACCTGGCTGACGCACCATCTGGGTTGCATAGTTCATCTGTTCATCCTGGAAATCACGGCCTTCAATCATGCCGAGAATGGCGCCTGTTTTGTGATTGATCAACATGGCAGCAGTCTGTTCTTTTCCCTTCACGGGATCGTCAGCAGCGAAATTACTGTCATCTTCGGCAATAGTACGCATCGTTTTGTAGATACTCTTGTTGATCGTCGTGTAGATACGATATCCACCTGTACGCAATTGCTGCTGAGCTTCTTCCAGCAGGACACTGCTTTCTTTTTGCGGTGTAGCTGTATCCGTATCCTTGGCTGTATCCGCTTTGGCATCCGTGCCTTCAGCTTTATCCGAATTGAGTTGCATTAGAATCTGTGCAGCTTGACGCTCTGTTTCCATCATAAGGTATGGATAAGTATTGTAAGCTTTGATGGTTTTGGGTGCGAGTGAACTCTTGATGTCAAAAGCAAGAGCTTCGTCATACTCGGATTGATTAATTTTGCCCAGTTCCAGCATACGGCGCAAGACCAGATGCTGACGATTGATTGCACGCTCAAAATTGTCCTCAACAAAGTCACCTTTTCCATTAAAGGCAGAATAAGAGGAGGGGAGCTGAGGCAATCCTGCCAGATAAGCAGCCTGAGCTGTGTTTAATGTGCTCAAATCATTAATATTGAACAGTCCTTTGGCAGCTGCCTTGACTCCATATACATTATATCCACTGGAGCCGTTACCAAAAGGAACCTTGTTCAGATACGCTGTCATAATTTCGTCTTTGGTCAGGAAACGTTCGAGTCGGAGCGAAAGTAATATTTCTTTCACTTTCCGGTCCTCGGTTCGATCCAGATTGAGGAATACACGCCGGGCCAATTGCTGAGTCAGTGTGCTACCGCCAGTTTGAACAGATTCTTTTAACACTTTCTGTTTCACGGCACGGAGCGTTCCGCTCATGTCTACACCTTTATGTTCGTAAAAATGATTGTCTTCAATCGAAATGACTGCATCAATAACGTTCTGCGGAATCTGGTCAAAGGTGACCGGACGCCTGTCTTCTTCTGTTCGTAATTGACCGATCGGGCTGCCGTCGGCAAAGTAAGCAAAGCCTGTGATGGAGTTTTCGCTGACTTTTTGTTCAATCAGCGCCCTTGAACGGACAGGTTCGTCTTTCACAATGGAACTGACGTATCCCATCAGAGCACCGCCTACAAATAGTACCCCCATGAATCCCAGGACAACCATCCATTTGACGAAACTACCCAGTCTGCGGGCGAAGCTGCGCTTGCGGGCAGGCTGTTCATCGGGCTTTTTCTTATTAACATCAACCATTCAGTGTCTTCCTCCTTTTAACAGCACTTATTATAGCATAAAAAGGCTGGTTTGCATGCCTGAGAAATACAAGCAATGGTCGAAAATTGCCATACTTTCTTGGTTTATGATATATATCATGCGGAATTGAATTACATATCATGAGAAGTCATGGAGAATTTCAGTAAAACGTGGAAGTCTTGAGCATTCGAGTATGGATAAAATAGATGACTATTTATAGGAAGGAGGCCATTCCATGCATTTGATACAGGGGGCATGAACTCCATTTTTTTGTTCTTTGTTTCTCTTATAATAAAAAAAACAGCTGCCGAGAAAATCTCGGACAGCTGTTTTAATGAAATTCCAACGATTAACGGTTGTAGAACTCGACGATTTGTTTTTCGTCGATGTCTTGGGACAATTCCGAACGCTCAGGCAAACGAATAAATTTACCTTCCAGAGCAGTATCGTTGAATTCTACGTATGCCGGAAGATGCGAACGGTTTTCCAAAGCTTCCTTAACGGAAGAAAGACCGCGGCTTCTTTCACGCAGGCTGATAACGTCGCCAGTGCTTACTTGGTAAGAAGCGATGTCAACTTTTTTGCCGTTTACAGTTACGTGACCGTGGGATACCAACTGACGCGAACCAGCGCGGGAGTTAGCGAATCCAAGGCGATATACGAGGTTATCAAGGCGGCTCTCAAGCAAGAACATGAAGTTTTCACCCGCGATACCTTGCATTTTTTGCGCTTTAGCAAAGAGAGTGCGGAATTGCTTCTCGCCCAAACCGTACATGTGACGCAGTTTTTGTTTTTCTTGCAATTGCATACCGTAGTTGCTCATTTTTCTCCGTTGGTTAGCTCCGTGCTGACCTGGAGGGAAAGGACGTTTCAATTCTTTGCCTGTTCCGCTCAGGGAAATGCCGAGGCGACGGCTCAATTTAAATTTAGGACCAGTGTAACGTGCCATGTTTAAAGTAGCTCCTTTTTAGTTAAAGTTCATATAGGGCTCTGTTTGCGCTCCAATTTGTTGATGCGGGCTAAGCCACGCATAAGACGATCAGAAAAGTTCAGCCGCTGTCCTGAAAGCAACAAAAAGAATGAGGGTGACACAACCGGTAATGCCCAAATTTAAAGACCCATTAGTAGTCTTCATCAACAATTTATTTTACAGTTTACTAGAACCAAAGTCAAGCGTGTGATAAAAGCAAAAAAACGTCTAAATTTGTCGATAGGTCCTTAGGCCCAAAATAATGGGACAATTTTCTGAAATATGGATGCAAAAATGCTTTAAAGAGAGTAAAATAGATTGTATCTTAACTTTAAATGATCTTGTACATTAAGGTTATCGCATAGGATTTGCAGGTTTGCGATAACGTCTGCAGATTAATGCATCCGAGTGGATGCAAAAACGGTGCAAAGGAGCGCCTGACATGTTAGAACATCTAAGAAGTAAACCAGCCAGCTTGGATTCGCGAAGTTCGGGCGATTCCGCATCTTCTGCCGCTCCTCACGAAGCGCATGTATTCTGGATGCAAAAAATGGACATCACACCTTTTGATTTTTCATATTTGGAAACCCTGCTGCAGCAAGCATACACCGACTGGCACGCCCAACGGCGGCCGCACTCGGACAGATCATCGATAATATACAACGTATGGAATACAGAAGGGATCTGTATGGGGCAAGGCAATGAAGGGGCTCCATTGCTCGATGTACATTCGACTGTGATGCAATGCCTTGAAACGGGACAGGCCCAGTCGTTACGTGGAACCACTGAAAATGGAGAGTACCATCTAATGGCTGAACCTTTATTCTCCAGGACAAATAAGGATATGTTTGCTGTCTTCACTGCTGTAACCTACGAGCAACATCGAGATGACACGTCTGAAGCCGTTGTTCGATCGGAGGCATTGCATTATCGTACCTGCTTTTACCGAAGATTTGAATACATATTTATGACGGATCTATTACATGCTCATGAACAAACGGCACGTGAAGAACACCGAAGGTCGATTCTCTTCCAAATCGTTCAACGGATGCATGACAAAATGGATGTGGACGCGATATTGGATGAAGTCTTCGACAGCATTGACTACTTATATCCAACAACTCGTATGACATTGTATATGTCTCAGGATCAGAGCAGCCTCAACCCACGTATCAAACCGTTGCTTGTAAATGAACGGGGAGAAGACATCTGTGTACAATCGTTCATGGAGGGCAAGCTCATAGTTGTTCGATCGGATGAAGGTGAACATCGCATTCTGGAGGTTGGCCTTCCTCTAAAAGGTAAACAAGGGATCTATGGTGTATTTCATATTGAGATGAATGAGGAGTTAATGGAAGATTCCGATCTCCAACTCATTACGATGATGGCGGATACAGCAGGAACTGCCTTTGAAAATGCCAAACTGCACGAGCAATCGAATATGTTGATCCAGGAACTTCGTCTAATCAACGATCTGACACAACGTTTGAACAAAAGCCTACAGCTGATGGAGATCTATCAATTCTCCGAGCAGGAGTTAAAGGACATCTTTCAGGCTGAATCATGTTGTATTCTTCAACTGAATGACAGTACGGATCACTTTGAAGTGATGTCTTCCAATGTGAATGAGTTAGGTCGCAAATCGTTTCCAATGGATTATGGAATCGCAGGGTTACTGTATCAAACCGAAGAACCGCTCATTCTATCCAATTATGCGAAATACGATAGAGTGTCATCGGTCTTCATGGATCTTACTGGTTCTATGTCATTGATTGCTTCACCCCTTCGGGTGAATGGTGAAGTGAAGGGTGCCATTTTGCTGGGACATCCCAAAAAGCAGTATTTTTCGTATGACAATTACCGTCTGTTGCAGATGTTGTCCATTCATATTGGACTTGCTCTCTCCAATGCAACGCTTCACGCCGAGGTACGACGTTTGGCTAACCTGGATATGCTGACAGGACTGTATGTGAGGCATTATCTGGATAGTGTGATCCATGAACGTCAGGCTCATGAATTCTGTGGTTCACTCATTGTCGTGGATATTGACCAGTTTAAACAGGTGAATGATACGTTTGGGCACCAAACAGGTGATCAGGTATTAAAACAGGTGAGCGACATTGTGACGAGTTCCGTCCGGCCTGAGGATATCTGTGCCAGATGGGGTGGAGAAGAACTGGCTATTTATATGCCTCAGATTGGTGCTCGTCAGGCACTGGAATATGCAGAAATCATTCGTACCAGAGTCGCTGAGGAGACAAGGCCTTCCGTGACCGTATCCAGCGGTATTGCCGAATGGAACTGGATGGATGAGAAGGTTAGTGTGGAATCGTTATTTTACCGGGCTGATATGGCCTTGTATGATGCGAAGCATGGTGGTCGAAATCGGATCGTCATGGAAGAACAGGAAGTTACACGTTAAGAGAGGACTATTCCGATTGCGGAGTCGTCCTCTCTTTATTTTTTTGATAAGGCGATGCCAAAGGAAGGAAGTATAAGCAAATAAGGGAGGGGCAGGCTATGGAGAAAGTTTGATGGAAAGGTGGAATAGAACATGTTGAACCGTCGGTATATACGTGGGCTATTGTTGTTTCTGAGCATTGTTGTGTTGTGTGCTCCTGGTTGTGGATTGTTAGAGCGAGATCGAACCCCCGAGGAATTATTTTCACTGGCTTTATCCGGAATTGCAGGCAAAGAAAAGCTGAGTTTTGACGGGGAAGCGGGATTACGACGCGAAAGCAGCGGGCTGTTCGAAAATCAGTTTAAATTTGAAGGCAAGCTGGAGAATCATGATCGTTTGACCTTGCAAACGAGGCTGCCTGGAGCTGTGACTGCTGCCGGAGCGGGAATAAAAGGAGTAAATGCCGCTGCTGTTAACAATAACGGGCAACCGAGCGGATTCAGTGCATCATTTGAACGAAAACAAGGACAGTGGATGGCTTTAACTGCCCAACATGAGCCCCTGCGTGGTTCGTTGTCCCGTTTTAATCCTATCGCTCAAATGGAAAGTATCGATCGTATGGAAAAAACGATAAAGTCCGAGTACGGTTCAGGCCGTCGAACAAAAATACTGCGAATTGAACTCGCGCCAAAAGACGCCAAAACTTGGGCACTCGCGCAGCTTAACGACGAGATGAATGCGATTCGGGCGGAGTATATGCACAAGGCTGCTACGGTTAAGGGAGGTAGTCAGGAGAAACTGGAGAAGGATTTGAACAAAGTGTGGGAGCAAGGGGAAACATCAATGCAAGAGATGATGAAACAGGCCGAGGTACAGACGGTGTATCATCTAACCGTAGATCGGAAAACTAGCTTGCCCTTGCGACTTTCCTCGGAAAGCCAGGTGAGCTATAAGGACATGAACAGCAAAAGAAATAAAGAAGCTCTTGTCACAGATGTAAACTTCAGGGCCTATGAATAGATAAGTTGTGGGGCTGCCTGCTGACGGGATCGTTGCAGCGTGCTACAATAGTATCGTAATTTACCGTTGTTCAATTCAGGGGATGGCGGATGACAGGAGGAGTTTACAAGATGAAGGACCCAAGAATTCAGAAGCTCGCAGCCAATCTGGTGGGCTACTCTGTAGATGTACAGCCCGGCGAGAATGTGCTGGTTGAGATGATTGGCACAGAACGGGATCTGATTAATGCAATTATTGAAGAAGTAGGCAAAAAAGGCGGTAACGTCTTTGTACAGCTGACTGACAAAACAGTACAGCGTGCCATGCTCAAAAATGCGACAGAAGAAATGGTGAAAACCTGGGCAGAGATCGATCTGAACCGGATGAAGCAAATGGATTGTTACATTGGCATCCGTGCAGGGGAGAATGTGAATGATCTGTCCGATGTACCGGAAGAGAAAATGAAAATGTACAATTCACTTTATTCCCATCCGGTACATAGCGAGCAACGGGTAAAACATACAAAATGGGTTGTGCTTCGTTACCCGAATGCAAGTATGGCACAGCTGGCGAATACAAGCACAGAAGCGTTTGAAAATTTCTACTTCGACGTATGTAATCTGGATTACGCTAAAATGGACAAAGCACAGGATTCATTGGCTAATCTGATGAAACGTACGGACAAAGTGCGCATCACTGGACCGGGAACAGACCTGAGCTTCTCCATTAAAGATATCGGTGCAGAGAAATGTTCTGGCCAAAAAAATATTCCGGATGGCGAAGTGTACAGTGCCCCTGTACGTAATTCCGTGAACGGAACGATTAGTTATAACGCGCCAACGTTGTATAACGGCATTACTTTTGAAAATATTAAATTCACGTTTAAAGACGGTAAAATTGTTGAAGCAACAAGCAACGATACAGACCGCATCAATGAAATTCTGAATTCAGATGAGGGCGCTCGTCATATCGGAGAATTCGCAATTGGATTTAATCCACATATCCTGCACCCAATGAAGGACATTCTGTTTGATGAAAAAATTGCAGGCAGCTTGCACTTTACGCCAGGCCAGGCATATGAAGAAACAGATAACGGAAACCGTTCCTCCATTCACTGGGATCTGGTGTTGATCCAGCGTCCAGACTACGGTGGTGGCGAAATTTATTTTGATGATGTATTGATCCGTAAAGACGGGATTTTCGTTATTCCTGAGCTGGAATGCCTCAATCCGGATCGTCTGAAGTAGGAACAGTATTTTGCTGTTGCTAGGAAAGCGGATTCACGGTATCATGTAGTGGTAATTAATAGATGATACCAAAAGTGAAAAGACGGAGGGATTCCTATGTCGAGTAATAACGCAGCGGTAGTGGAAATTGCTCAAACAGCGAGCAAGTTTACTTCTTCAATCGTGCTTCATTCAGAGAACAAGTATATCGATGTAAAAAGTATTCTCGGACTGTTTACAACGCTGATCAGCACGCACAGCTATGAACTGCATGTTCATGGCCCGGATGCAGCTGAAGCCAAAGCAGCTATGTCAGAAGTATTTGCCAAACATGGACTGAACGTAAGTATCGCATCCGAGTAATGGCACTAAGAAGCATCTCTGCCTATTATGGCAGAGGTGCTTTTTTTGCATGAGATAATTCAGGTGTAAGGCAAGACCTCCGTAAAATAGGGGGATTAGGCAGGAATAAAGCTCTTCAAGATCTATGGTTATTTTGGTCAGGTTCTTGTATTAGCTCCTGATTTCGTCTAATATTAGAGGTAGAACGTCTTTACGCGATTTTTGGGACATAGGGGGGAAAAATGCATGACTTCATCTGATCTGCAGGACCAGTTGCACTTGAAAGCGATCAGTCTTCTTCAAGAAGATGCAGATAAAATACAGAAGCTTATTGAAGTACAGATGGAGAATCTGGCTACCCGCTACTGCCCTCTCTATGAGGAAGTATTGGATACACAGATGTATGGGTTCTCCAAGGAAGTCGATTTTGCTGTTCGTGCAGGGCTTCTTCCAGAAGGTGCTGGTAAGCAGCTGGTAAGCGCGCTTGAGCGGAATCTGGCGATTCTATATGAAGCTTTGAACAAGAAGAATGAGCAATAGCCTGCAATAGCGTGGGTCAGAATAGAAGGCATGCAGGTGTTTGCATGCTTTTTTTGTGCGCCTGGATCGGAACAGCTCATCTGATGTGGTTCAGGCAGAGGCAGAAAAGAAAAAAGCAGTCTGGAAATGCGATTTCCAGGCTGCCTTTTACGCGCTAATTTTTTTGACTATCAATTAGGATGATCGGAGTACTGTTATACCAAGAAGAACGATACACCCAAAATAACATACACAACCATTAGGAGCAGACCTTCGTACCAGTTGGTTGAACCGTCCTGGGTGATGGACTTGGCGATAAATACGGCTACGCCTATGGCGACCAGCTCAATCGTTGTAAATACAATGTCCATCGTTCTGCCAGTGAAGAAACTGACAAAAACAAGTACAGGAGCAACGAAGAGTGCGATTTGCAAACTGCTGCCAACTGCGATCTCCACGGCGGCACCGATTTTGTTTTTCATGGCAAGCATGATGGCTGCACTATGCTCTGCGGCGTTACCGATAATGGCTACGAGGAACGCACCGACGAACAGTTCGCTGAGTCCGAATTGTTCAGTAAACACCTCAAGGGTACCAACGAGCCATTCACTGACGAAGGCAACCATGACGGTCGCAAGAACGAGATAGAGAATTGATTTTTTCTTGGACCACTCGGGTGCATGTTCATGCGGCAATTCTTCATCTTCATCCACTGTGACATCTGCGAGATAGTTCTTGTGTGTAACCATGGAGAATACCAACCACGCTATGTAGGCAAGGATCAGCAAACCTGCGACAATGAGACTGAGTGTGTTCGTATCCTTCTGTGTGATGGAATGGGTATTCAGGAAGACGGCTGGGATAAACAGGGCAATGATGGCTACAATCATCAGGGAGCCGTTTAAACCGGCAAGCGATACGTTATAATTCTGAATTTTGAACTTGAGTCCTCCGGCAAAGATACTTAGACCTAGCACCAGCAGCAGGTTACCGATAATGGAGCCTGTCAAACTGGCCTTAACCATGTCGAACAATCCTTCTTTGACGAGGAAAATGGCGATGATCAATTCGGCGGCATTGCCGAATGTAGCATTCAAAAAACCGCCTAACCGCTGTCCAGCATAATGGGCTACATTTTCGGTGGCTTTGCCTAAAAAACCGGCCACAAAAATAACCGAAATGGCTGAAATGACGAATTGCAGAATCGAATCCCATTTCAAGTAGTGGGCGACGGCGCTGAGTGCAAAGGTGGCAATCAGCAAAATGGATGAAATTCGGTTTCTCACAACAAACACCTCGGTAACGTATTATTTTGTTTTAAACGATATGACTAAACACTTATGAGATTATTTTCATATTTCAATATAACCAAATCGTGGTAGGTTGTAAACGCATCTTTTTGAGTTTAATTTGCTTTTTGGGGTGGAAAGGATTTAAAATACGAGTAACGAAGTGAAGGAGGATGTGGCATGGCAGAACAACTTCAACTAGAGGGCGGAAACATCCGGATTGCCGATGACGTAGTGGCGAAAATTGCCGGAATGGCTGCGATGGAGACACCCGGAATTGCCGCAATGTCTGGAGGATTGTCAGAGGGCTGGGCCAAGCGCCTGAGCGGTAAAAACGTACAGAAAGGCGTAGGCGTGGAAGTCGGCCAGCTGGAAGCAGCCATTGATCTGCGCATCATCGTCCTGTACGAGACACCGATTCATGAAGTTTCCCGCATGCTCCAGCAGAATGTAAGAGAAGCGGTAGAGACCATGACCGGGTTACGTGTTGTTGAAGTCAATGTAAAGGTAGAAGGCGTATCTTTCAGAGGCGACGATCTGTAAACTTGAGCAATCCGTGATGGAAGAACAGCGGTATGTTGACCTGGTTCTTCATCTAGATAGACAACAGCNACGATCTGTAAACTTGAGCAATCCGTGATGGAAGAACAGCGGTATGTTGACCTGGTTCTTCATCTAGATAGACAACAGCAAAAAGACTTGGCATCGAATTCGATGCCAAGTCTTTTTCTGTTTCCAATTCATTTTGTTTCAATACCATTCGTATCACGTTTGCTTCGCATTACCGAATTCGACGAATAGATTCACGTGAACGAAGTGCGGGAGAGGTACGGGATGTCTGAACCGTCACCGACTTCGTTTTCTCTTCCTTGATGACGTCCAAATTATTGGTACGCGAAATGCTAAGCAGAATTCCCATGGCCACCATCATCACAAAGAGTGAGGTGCCGCCATAACTGATGAACGGAAGGGTAACCCCTGTCACCGGAATGGTCTGGGTCACACCCCCAATATTGATAAAAGCCTGGATTGCAATTAATCCCATAATACCAATCCCAACCAGCGTCCCAAATGGATCGGGACAGCGAAGGGAGACGATAATGCCTCGCCAAATGAAGTATAGGTAGACCAACAGAAACAGGGCAGTTCCAACAAAGCCAAGCTCTTCCCCAATGACGGAGAAAATAAAGTCATTATAAGCATTTGGCAAATAATGCAGCTTCATCGTACCTTGTCCGATCCCGGAGCCGGTGATGCCTCCATCTCCAATTGCAACAAGGGAGCGATAGAGGTTAAGGCTTCCGCCTGTCGTATCGGATAATGGATCAAGGAACGCCTGTATCCGCCCGATTTTGTAGTTCTGTGTAGCTTCCGTAGCTGTAGTGCTGGCAGTATCTGAAGAAGACATGGAAGAAAACAGGGCATTCGCTCCAAGTGCTAATGCTGCTCCCAGCACAACCAACAGGATGGAAGCCAGAATATGTTTCATGCTAGCGCCACCTGCGTAGATGACAAGACCGCAAGTAGCCACAAGAATGAAGCATGTACCAAAGTCGGGTTGCAGCATGATTAACCCGGCAATGAACCCAACAATAACCAATACCGGAATATATCCTGTCTTAAGATCCCTGAACCGTTCACCTTTTTTGGTAATCAGTGCAGCGAGGTACAGAATAATAGCGATTTTGGCAAACTCGGCGGGCTGAATACTGAATCCAAAGATGCGAATCCAGCTTCGTGCACCATTCAACATCGCGCCTGAAACCAAAACGACCAATAGCAATACCGTCGTGAACAAGAAAAATGGTGCATAAAGTTTTTTGTATTTGTTAAATCGGATATTCATGGCAAAAAACATGCCCACTAAACCGATAACCGCCCACATAAGTTGTTTTTTCGTGAAGAACAGGGCATCATTGTTAAAACTTTTATTTGCAATTGCAATGCTGGAACTGGAGCTGAACACCATCACCAGTCCGAAGCCCACCAACAATAAAGTGAGGATTAGCAGTTGGAAATCCGGCGTGCCTCTCTTCGTTTTCGTTTGGGCCGTTTGTTGTTTCATGGTTCGGCCCAGCCTAAGCTTCCAGCAGTTCTTTAAGCTGCTGTAATTTTTGGGCCGCCAGCTTCACGACTGGCTGCGGTACGGTAGAGTCATAATCCAGACCATGTGGAAAGGTTGCTTTTCCAAGATAAACAGCTTCAACTGCGAGAACCGTATCCGGTTTTTCGAGTTTGCCGTCTATCGCACGGGTATTAATACGTACAAAGTATTCCGATTTGGTTTGTTCATCTTCAATTTTGTAGTCATATGTAGCACGATAATATTCCCATTGCCACCGGACAAATCCGACTTTCTCGGCGCTCTCATCCAGGTATGCCAAGTCGCTCTTCAAGCCATCCAAGCCTGTATTCTCAAAAATCATAAGCGTCTGATCCTCCTCATAAGCTTCCGAGAGTATAAATCTCGTTCTTTTCTCTATTTTATGATAGTATGTTTCCCCTTCCCGTGCAAGCTTTCAAGCGGTCATTCGTATCGGTTTTCTTCCAATTCTGCTACAATATACAGCAATAGGTTTCAAGAGGAAGGTTCGGGCTTGATGAAAGTCCCGTATAGAGAGCGAAAGGATGGAGAGACATGACAAATAATATATGGTGGAATGACCTGCAAATCCACATGGTAGAATGGCGTCGTCATCTTCATCGGAATCCTGAGGTTTCCTTTCATGAGGAGAAGACATCCTCTTTTGTAGCGGGTATGCTGGAGAGCTTTGGCGTTGAAGTGAAACGGCACGTTGGCGGACACGGGGTTATAGGTAGTCTTCGTGGGGACGAGCCAGGGCCTGTCGTAATGCTTCGTGCAGATATGGATGCACTTCCGATCCAGGACGAGAAGGACGTTGAATATGCATCACAACAAGCAGGAGCCATGCATGCCTGTGGTCATGATGGTCACATATCCATTTTGCTAGGCACGGCATTGTACTTCAGCCGTCATAAACATGAGATCAAGGGTGAGATTCGCTTTTTGTTCCAACCTGCAGAAGAATTGCTTCCAGGTGGGGCTCTCAAGGTCATTGCAGACGGAGGACTGGAAGGGGTAGATGTCATCTATGGTATTCATCTATGGACCCCGCTTCCTGTAGGCGTGGCAGCAAGTACTCCGGGGCCGATGATGGCAGCGGCAGATGACTTTTATATTGAGATCAAAGGAAAAGGTGGACATGGCGGCATGCCGCAATCCACAGTGGACAGCCTCGTGGCAGGTTCCGCCCTAGTAATGCAATTGCAGACGGTTGTCAGTCGCTCAGTAGATCCTTTGCGTCCCGCAGTATTGACAATTGGCACGATGCAGGCAGGGTCAGCACAGAATATCATCGCCGAGTTATGCAAAATGACGGGTACGGTGAGAACCTTTGATGAAGAGACACGCAGTATGATGAAGGAACGTGTGCATACGATCGTGGCTCAGACCGGAGAGATCTATGGTGCTGAGACGAAGTTGAATTATATTATGGGATATCCTCCAGTCGTGAATGATGAGCAGGAAACGGCGCGTTTCTTCAAGGAAGCGGTAGATGTATTTGGTGCAGACCAGGTACAGAAGTCACCGATGTTGATGCCAGCTGAAGATTTCGCTTATTACCTGCAACAGATTCCTGGCTGCTTTATGTTTGTCGGAGCAGGCAACCCGGAGAAGAATGCCATCTATCCGCATCACCATCCAAAGTTTGACTTTGATGAGGATGCCATGCAAAATGCTGTAAAACTATTTATAGCAATGGCTAAAGGATATACAGCCGAATGATTTGATTATAGTTGGGCATCCTATTCATACCAAGGTATGGGCAGGGTGCTTTTTTTGTTAGGTCTTTATAAAGCTAAAATTAAGGTCGAACTGTTGTATTATACAGGTTCAATTTCGGAAGAAACCGAAACTGGACTTTTTGTGATGCCTGTTATTCAGAAAAACATATAGACATTTTTAAATTAGGGAGGAAGCGGAATGGAGAAAACGGGCGCCTGTATTGTGCAGCGTGATTTTACAGTATTGCTTGAAGTGGGTCATCCCGGATTTGATCAGGCCAGAGCTCAATTAGGGATGTATGCGGAACTGGTGAAGACACCTGCGGCTTTTCATACATATCGTATTACTGCATTATCACTGTGGAATGCGGCTGCACTCGGATGGAGTGCTGATCAAGTGATAGCAAGTCTGGAATCAGTGTCTCGTTGGAATGTTCCTGCGGCCCTGATTCAAGATATTCAGAGAATTATCTATCAATATGGGAAGCTGCAATTGAAGCCAGAGGCAGTTCATGGGAGAATGCGTCTCGTGAGCGAAGACGAACGATTGCTGGATGAATTAAGCAGTATGAAAACCATCTCGGCTTTTCGGATGGAGCGTGTCGATCCCCATGAGCTTTTACTTGGCGGTGAGCAACGCGGATTGCTGAAACGGGAGTTGACCCGCTTGGGTTATCCAGTGCTGGATTATGCGGGATATCGAGAAGGAACAAGTCTTCCGTTTGAATGGAAAGCGAATACTCAAAGTGACAGTTCGGACAGCTTCCAGTTGCGACCGTACCAACGAGATGCTGTGGATGCTTTTGAAGGTAGCGAAGGCATGGGAGGAAGTGGCCTGCTTGTTCTCCCTTGCGGTGCAGGCAAAACAGTTATTGGGATGGCGGTATTGGAACGTTTGCAATGTGAATGCCTTATCTTGACCTCAAACACCACATCCGTACGGCAATGGATTCAGGAATTGCAGGACAAAACAACGATAACGAGTGAACAAATTGGTGAGTATTCCGGTCAGAAAAAACAGGTTAAACCTGTGACTGTGGCTACTTATCAAATTCTTACACATCGAAAATCGAAAGATGCTGATTTTACTCATATCAAATTGCTCAGTGAACGTCAGTGGGGGCTCATCATTTATGATGAGGTCCATCTGCTGCCAGCACCTGTATTTCGGGCTACTGCAGATATTCAGGCTACGAGAAGACTGGGATTGACAGCAACATTGGTGCGTGAGGATGGCTGTGAACAGGATGTATTTTCACTAATTGGTCCAAAATTATATGACATGCCATGGAAAGAATTGGAGCAGCAAGGATGGATAGCTAATGTACAGTGCCAGGAGATACGCATCCCGTTTACTCCGGAACTACGATCCAACTATTTAGAAGCAGAGGTGAAGCATCAATTTCGCCTTGCAGCCGAAAATCCGGCCAAATTAGCTGTGATCAGACGGATATTGGACCATCATGAGGGGATGCCAGCGCTTGTCATCGGACAGTATTTGGATCAGCTCGAGAGCATTGCCCGGGAAATTGAAGCGCCGCTTATATCGGGTACAATGTCCCAACAAGAACGAGTGAAATGGTTTGCAGCGTTCCGACGTGGAGAAATCAAAACAATTGTAGTATCCAAAGTTGCCAATTTTGCCGTAGATCTGCCGGATGCTGCTGTTGCACTTGAAATATCCGGAAGTTTCGGTTCAAGGCAGGAAGAAGCCCAGCGATTGGGTCGGATCTTAAGGCCGAAGTCCGGAGAAAATAAAGCTTATTTCTATGCCTTGGTATCCGAGGACAGTAAGGAACAGGAGTTTGCATTACGTCGTCAGATGTTCCTGGTCGAACAAGGATATGAGTACAAAATCATTCATGAATTGCAATGAAAAAGGGTGTACACCTTTACTTAAAATAATGGGAAAGGCATGATAAGCAATGCATACACAAGGTAATCTGGATATAAAATCATTAAAAGAGCTTTCATGCGTTGAAAGAACGGTACTCGGTGTGATTTTCTGCAAATTTGCCGGACAACCCTTTTCCAACATGTTGACATCAGCAGAGTGGGCTATGGATGGTCTTAGCAGAGCTGAAGCAGTAACCGCGTTTATAGCGCTTCGGCATAAAGGCTGGATCAAAGCTGTGCGCAAGTCTTGGGGAGAACGCCTGTATTACATACCAGAATCACTACTTTCTTTGTTAACTATTGCCTATGTGGCACGGGTCGAACAGTTCGTTCAGCAGAAAGTGCATGTATTACAGGATGAAATGACACAAGCTAAGTCCATATCCATTAGTGAAGTCCAACACGTGAAGATTATTCGAGAGGCTAAGCCAGATATTGCTGCAGAGCTTCTGCATGTATTGGCTTGGATGGTAAGAGAAGGTCAAGCCCAAGGAGGACTTCCATTAACAAGTAAGGGAACGATCCACAAGAAAATAGTGCAGCGATTAAGCCGAATGACAGTTCTGGGCCCTGAAGACTTTGCCGAACTAGGTATTTGCTACGATCATGAAGATGTGTACCCGGTCCATGTGGCCCTTGTGATTGATTTGCTGCTCAGTCTGGGTTTGATTGAACAGACGCATAATCGGATGAATGTGTCACCTGACCGTCTTTCTCACTGGTTAACGATGCCGTGGTCTTCAATGCACCGAGAAATTTATAGCGTATGCATGGACCGATATGGTATAGCGGAGCCTAAACTTCAGCATTTTCGTCAGCAATTGCTAATGTTTGCTTCACGGGGAAATGAATGGTTGAGTATTCCAGCAGGAACTTTAGACCACGATGGGCAGGAAGATGTAATTGAAAGCAGAGAGAGTGGAGGTTTTTCAAGATTAAACTTCTTAAAACATATCCGGGGGTGGCTCAATGTTCTGGCAGGTTTAGGATATGGGGAGGTGGGTGAGTCAGCAGCAAGAGAGCTTTTTTTTCGCTGGCAGATTGATCCTGAAATCTTACTGAACTTGGCGAATGATGAAGCGGAACATGCCGAAAAGAATACCATTTTTGTGCAGCCTGACTTTGAAATTATGGTCCCGCCAGATGTAACCCCCAAGGTCCGCTGGAATCTGGACATTGGTGCAGAACTTATGAGTCGTGATCGAATGTCCATATATCGGATTACGAAGGAACGAATCGTTGTAGCATCCGAGATCGGTCTTACAGCGGATGTAATGATAAACTTCCTTAAACGCTATGCTGGCTCGGGAGTACCTGAGCATGTGGAGCTAGCAATCCAGCAGTGGGGACAGGAGGCAGAGAGACTTCACATGGATGCTGGACAGAACGTTAATCAGGATGAAGCAACGGATGAAGTCAAGAAAAAGGATACATGGATATATGAATCGAGAAGTGAATTACTTGAGAAGTTGAACCGCACAGAGTTGGAAGTCATTGCAGATGAATCCATTGTCGGAGCAGATGAGTTCAAAGACGAACTTAAGGTACCGAAGGAACTCTTTTATATTCGTGGGAGAGTTGGGCTCATTCAAGACGACTCCAAACTTCACACGTATGAACAGGATCATTCCATCACGGAACAATCGGGTCTTTATCCCGGATACGGAGAGATTCCGGAGATGTGGCATAACGAGTGGCGAGGGTATCATGTGTCTACGGCTCGTCAGATTGCTGCAAAAGCCATTGAATGGCAGACAAAACTGGGTCTGAAGCTGGACAGCAGTATCATTTATGTTATCCCCGATCAGATTCAGGGTCATGAAGATTGGACTCTAACGGGCTGGTACATATCTGATGGTGGAACAGATCCCGCAGAACGCCGTACTTTTTCGCCTAACGAATGGAACCAGATTCGCCTTATTATTCCGAACCATGCATAAACTTGATCGACTTTGCCAAAGCAGATCGCCTGTTCCCTTTATTTCTATTTGCAGGAAAAACTCTTCTTAACTTTTCGGGGATATGATATGATGAAGTAGTCTACGTTAAGTAGAACTTTATATATAGATAGGATGAATTTCATGAGCGTAGCGGAAATGAACACGGTCGATATGGCCCAAGTGTTAACGGGCGCATATGAACTGGGCGACATGATTAACCAATCAGCCGAAGTATCGGATTATTTATATTGGAAGCAGCAAGTGGAGACGAACCCTGAAATTCAGGCGGGAATACGCAAGCTGGACGCCAAAAAGGAACTATTCGAAGAAACCCAGCGTTTTGGGCATTTTCACCCGGACTATCACGCCGCAAAAGATCAGGTTCAGGCTTTAGAGCTTGAATTGGAACATTTCGAGGCGGTAGCCCGCTTCAAACAGGCGGAGAAGGCATTGGACGATATGTTGTTCCAGATGTCGGAGACGATTGCATTCGCCGTGTCAACGACCATTAAGGTACCGAGCAATGATCCGAATCCGAAGGGCGGCTGCGGTAGCGGAGGCAAGTGTGGTTGTAGCTAAGATTTGATCAGAAAAAAATTCATGACAGACCGGACCTTTCCAAGGCTCCGGTCTCCATTATAGAAAGGCGGGGAAAATGATGTTTGCGGAAAGGACAGGATTCATTATTTGGGTCAGTGATTTGAAAGCGGCTCGTAATCTCGAAAAATATGGTACCGTTCATTACATCTCCCGCCGTATGCATTATGTCGTCATGTATGTTAATGCAGAGCGGGCTGAAGATACGATGAAAAATGTGAACAGACTTTCCTATGTGCGCAAGGTCGAACGTTCCTACCGGAATGAGATCAAAACAGAGTATGCTAGCAAAACGATGGACAAAACGAGTTTTTACGGGATATAACAAAATGGTTTGGAAATGTACAGTGAACTTGTTGCCACTGTATATTTCCAAACGATTAACCAGAGGGGCCCTTCGGGGCCGCTCTTTTATTGAATTATGCATAAACTGGATTTTGTGAAAAATACTGAAGTTACGCCTTGAGATTGCGGGACTTATGTTGTAATATATTGGGTAAACAAATAGATAGAAAGTCCTATCTGGTGGAGAGTGATTCCCATGCGTGATAAGGTGATGCAACGTTGGAGCACGTACGAGCCTTTTTTCGTGGCTCTTGGAGACAAAAAAGTGGCCGACATCGTCATTACCAATCATGCCAAGATGCGGTATGCAGACCGTATTGAGCCGGCACGTAATGATGATGACCATATTGCGGCATGGTTATGGGAGTGTCTGAAGCAGGACCGTATTACACCATACTACCGTAATGAGCAGGATGTTTACCTGATTGACGAAGATCTGGTCGTGGTTGCTGAATTTTCTGAACTTGAAGGGGAATATGATATCGCTGGCAATCCGCTTCATAAGATGATTGTTGTTACGTTTCTGGGAAAAATGTCCGAGACAATTGAACTGCGGGATTTAAAATCGTATTATTCTTGGCTAAGACATTCAAGACGAATGACTCTTGTCAAGAACAGTCGTAAGCATAAGTAAGTTTGGAATAATCCATATTTTCGAATTGATAGATTCAGGTTACATCGCATGCAGACAAGCTGCATGCTTTTTTTGTTGGAAATCATGAAATCGGCTACAATGGGGTAAGCGTACAGAAGAGGGGCGAAGATATGAATTTTCATCAATTGCATATTTTTTATACCGTAGCAGAGAAGGGAAGTTTTTCAGCGGCTGCGCAAGCACTACATATGACACAACCTGCGGTGACGATGCAGATTCAATCGCTTGAGGATTATTTTGGGACCAAGCTGCTGCATCGTTCTACCAAGAAAATAGAATTATCCGAGGCGGGTCGGACATTACTGCCTCACGCCAAACGCAGTGTAGAGTTGGTCAGACAAACAGATGAAGCGATGTCTGCGTTTACACAGATGCTCCAAGGCAGATTGCAGCTCGGGGCAAGTTTGACGATTGGTGAGTATGTGTTGCCACGAATGCTGGGCCCTTTTGCTCGCCAATACCCGGATATTTCGATCGTTATGAAAGTGATGAATACTACGCAAATTATGGACGATATCCTAAAACATCAGCTTAACTTTGGACTGATTGAAGCGCCAGTTCACCACCCGGATATGATTGTAGAGCCGGTCATGCAGGATGAATTGAAGCTGGTTGTCCCGGCAGGACATGCACTGGCAGATCGTGGTGAAGTAGAGCTGGAAGATGTGCTGAGCTACGCATTTGTACTGCGGGAGAAAGGCTCAGGCACCCGTCAGGTGATGGAAGATCAGTTGCAGAAGAGAAATATAGATCCGCAGGACATGAATGTGGTGATGGAACTTGGCAGTACAGGTGCTGTGAAATCCGCCGTGGAAGCGGGTGTGGGTATCACGATGTTATCCCCGTCGTCGGTTCAGCATGAACTAGCTCTTGGACTGGTTCATATCGTGGATATTCGTGGGCTTGAGTTCAAACGACAATTCTATGCTATACATCTGAAATCTTCATTACTTCCCTTATCGGCAGTAGCTTTCCTGAATTATTTACGTCAGCATGAGCAGACAACATCAGAAGGACGAGCGGAATAAGAGGATTATATAATGTGAAAATTAGTTCAGCTAATCATTTGATATAAGAAGGAGCTGTTATTCATGCATCAATCTAACGGACGTTGTGATCTTCATACGCATAGCCAAGCGTCGGACGGAATGCAGCCACCTGCCGAGAATGTAAAGCTTGCCAAACAAAGAGGACTGTCTGCGGTTGCGCTGACGGATCACGATACTGTAGCGGGGGTAGCCGAGGCACAGCGGGCTGGCCGTGAGTATGGAATTGACGTTGTGGCAGGGGTAGAGATAAGTACCCGAGCGGATGGCAAGGATATTCATGTGCTGGGGTATTATGTGAATACAGAAGATGAGAAATTTCTGGAACGACTGCGCGGGCTTCGAGAAGCGAGGGAAGAACGCAATCATCTGATCATCGCCAAACTGCAGGAGCTTGGACTTGAAATCAGTTGGCAGGAGGTCATTGATGGCTTGGGCCGACCACTGGAACCAGATGAAAGCATCGGTAGACCTCATATGGCCGATGTGTTGGTACGGAAAGGTTATGCAGCTGATATGAGGGATGCGTTCAATCGTTATCTGGCTGAAGGTCAACCGGGCTATGTGTCGGTTCCCCGAGTTGCACCGGAAGATGCATGTCAGTGGATTAAAGATGCAGGTGGTGCTGCTGTTATTGCTCATCCTGGTTTATACGCAGACGATGAATTGGTTCGTCGTATTCTGGTGGACGCCCAACCTGACGGTATTGAAGTGGTTCATTCGGATCATGGACCAGAAGAGGAACTCAGATATGCGGAGTTGGCACGGGAATTTGGGCTCATTCAAACAGGTGGTTCAGATTACCATGGTGTAAGACAAGGGGTAGTATTCCATGGGGATCTAGGTAGCAAAACGGTAACCATTGATGTACTCGATAAACTCCGGGCTGCAGCCGGGAAGTCTTGATTCGGAAACTCTCTTCATTTGTTGCATGAGACTGGGGGAGAAGAGATCGGTTGTCATCGTGCTAAAATTGAATATGAAATAAAGAAGGACATAGAGATGGGGTGAGTGTTAGTCGCTATCCATGTCTTTATGTCCTTTTTGATTGCATATAATTAGGCTAGGTGATGGAATAATTCACCCATGTGCCGCGAGCAGCTCCAAGACGTTCAAATAACTGCTGTGCCCGCTCGTTGGTTGCTGCTGTGATCCAGGACATGTAAGCACATCCAATCACCAGTTTAAGTCCATGGTTTTTTGAGAAACAAAGAAAATCCCCCCCCCGAACAGTCTATTGTTCTGGGGGATTTTACGTTGTTTTACAGGATTGAAGCAAACAACTTATCCATTTTTGATCGTGGATGGCAAACTTTTAACCAGCTCTTCGTTCGGCGTCACAAACAGGGTCTTCTGGTGGTCATAAATGACAAAGCCTGGTTTGGAGCCACTTGGTTTGCGGACATGTCGGATAAAGGTGTAATCCACCGGAACGCTGCTGGATTCTTTGGCCTGACTGAAGTAAGCCGCGAGTTGTGCAGCTTCCTCCAGGGTTGCTTCGCCAAAATCAGTGCTGCGAATGACGACATGTGAACCCGGGATGTCTTTGGTGTGCAACCAAGTGTCATTGGAAGAAGCCAGACGGTTGGTGACGTACTCATTTTGCAGATTGTTTTTACCTACGAGAAGTTCAATTCCCTCTGAAGAAGTAAACTGATGCACGGTAGGGCGGTCGTTTTTCTTTTTCTTTTTGCCTTTTTTGTTGCGGTCACGAAGATAACCCTGTTGCACAAGCTCATCGCGAATTTCCTCGATGTCGTTCATGGATGCGATAGACAGTTGCTGGAGCAGATTGTCGAGATAGTCAATCTCGTCTTTCGTTTTTCCAAGTTGCTCATGAATAACAGCCAGACTGTTCTTGTATTTGTTATATCGTTTGAAATAACGTTGAGCGTTGTCAGACGGTGTAAGTAATGGGTCAAGCTGAATGGTAATGTTCGCTTGATCTTCATCATAGAAGTTCACAAGCTCCACACTTTTGTCCCCTTTACTAACCTGATGCAGGGAGGCAAACAGCAGCTCACCCCATAATCTGAATTTATCCGCATCGTCAGCTTCCAGCAGATCCTTGTTCAGGTTGTCGAGCTTTTTGATGTTTTTGCTGCGCTCATTTTGCAGGAAACGAAGCAGATCGCTCACTCTTTGCTTGACAGTGTCCCGCTCGGCCTTGTCTCCGAAATAATCCTCCATACACTTGCTCATCGTGTCATAGGTTTTCTCTGCGTCCTGAATGCTCTGAAGCTGAACGGCCGAGAAAATCATTTTGCCTTTGGCGTTCTGCCCAGTCACAGGTGTATAACTATTATCTCTTACTGGTCCCATGACGGACTCAAAAGCAGTCCAAAGTGCATCGGCTTCGATTCGAACCTCACCTTCACTTGCAGCTTGATCGTCACCTTTAATAGCAGACACCCGAGAGGTAATCTCCCCTGCAATCAGGGGACTAAGACCGCTGAATGAATTTACCAGCCAGCGAGAAGCTTCTTCTTCAGCAGCAGTATAGCTATTTTGGAATTCAGTGCTGCTCACTTCTAGTGGATTGCTTTTATGTTGCTCTGGTGGTTCGGTGTACGAAAATCCAGGCATAATGACCCGGTAGCTACTGATGGACGGGGTTACGTGATGAATTCCATCCAGAATCGTTCCTGTTATCGGATCGACCAAAACAATATTACTGTGACGCCCCATCAGTTCAATGATGATCCGTTTGACCGAAACATCACCCAGTTCATCACGTTGACGCACGTCAATATGAATAATCCGCTCCATGCCAATCTGACGGATCTCCTCGATGATCGCTCCCTCACAGTGTTTGCGCAGCAGCATGCAAAACATTGGAGCTTCAGTAGGGTTAATAAACGTCTTTTCGGTAAAATGCACACGCGGATAAGTCGGGCTAGCCGAAATAAGCAATTTGCTATTTCCACGCTGAGCACGGAGGGTCAGTACAACATCATGCCCGTTAGGTTGATGTATTTTGCTGATGCGTCCGCCCTTGCAGCCTTGCAGTTCATGTACGATAGCTCGTGTTACGATGCCGTCCAATGCCATTTTTTTCAACGTCCTCTCTATCTATAACTGAAATGAACACCGGGATATGTAAAAAGAACCCGTTGCAGATTCGTATTCGTTTACATAGCAAAAACTCGGATTGCAACTGCGTGTATGACCGCAGACCTTTATTTTAGCTTATTCTGCCCATCAGGGAAAGGATTCGCCATCGGGTGCTAATTAGGGTCCTGTCCGAATACATATAGAGCAGGTAGTTTGTCCGGCATCGCGTACAACCTGTTGATTAGCATAGCCGGTGAAGTAGGTGTGACGTTTTACAGAGGAAATACAGACTGGGAGGGAATTTTGAAGCATGGAACATACCAAGTGGCACCAACTAAGCGTTGAAGAGCTTCGTAACACTCTTGGCGTCAGTCTTGAGGAAGGGTTAACCGAAGAAACTGCAACAGAAAAGAGGAAGGCCGCCGGTTCGAATGAGCTGAGCGAAGGAAAGCGCATATCTCCAATTACATTATTGCTTAATCAATTTAAGGACTTCATGGTTCTGGTGTTGATGGGGGCCACACTGGTGTCCGGATTGCTTGGAGAATACTTGGATGCTGTAACGATTGTTGCCATCATCGTCCTTAATGCCATTCTTGGATTCGTACAAGAATTCCGGGCGGAGCGTTCTCTTCGTGCATTGAAACAATTGTCGGCTCCACTGGCCAAAGTGTTAAGGTCGGGTCAGGAAGCTCATCTTGCAGCCAAACTTCTGGTGCCAGGGGATATCGTGCTTGTGGAGAGTGGTGATCGTATTCCTGCCGATGTGCGCTGGCTGTCCACAAATAGCCTCGATGTGGAGGAATCTGCGCTCACTGGTGAATCAGTTCCTGTAAGCAAACATTGCCGTCCCATAGCAGCGGATGACGTACCGCTAGGAGATCAGAAGAACATTGGATTCATGGGGACGATGGTCACTCGCGGTACAGCCAAGGGCGTTGTGATCCGGACAGGCATGGATACCGAGATGGGCAAAATCGCCGACCTGATCCAGAATACGGAGGAACAGGAAACACCGCTGCAACACAGGCTGGAACAGCTGGGTAAAATTTTGATTTTTGTGGCGCTCGGATTAACAGTCATGGTTGTTGTTGCAGGAATTCTGCATGGACAACCGGCAGTAGGCATGTTTCTGGCAGGGGTCAGTCTTGCAGTTGCCGCCATACCAGAGGGTTTACCAGCGATTGTAACGATTGCGCTTGCCCTGGGTGTACAGCGTATGATCAAGCGAAAAGCGATTGTGCGCAAGCTTCCTTCCGTCGAAACCCTTGGTTGTGCCTCGGTCATCTGTTCGGATAAAACGGGCACGTTGACCCAGAACAAGATGACGGTTACGGACGTGTGGCTGGAGGGACGCAGCATCAAGGTCACCGGGGATGGTTATGCACCGGAAGGACAGATGCTGGAGAATGGTCGTACCTTGGAACTGAAGAGTGACCAGACATTGCGGAGAATGCTTCAGATCAGCGCACTATGTAACAATGCCAGTATTATCGAGAGTGTTGCAGATGAGATGCGGAATAAAAAGAAAGGCAAAGAGACAAATAAGGATAGTAAGAAAGAAGCGAAGAAAAGTACAAAGAAAGATCATGTTAATGAAACGGTCAAGGAAGACAGCGTGGTATGGGAGCTGAAAGGCGACCCTACGGAAGGGGCACTCGTAACACTGGCCTCCAAAATGGGGCTTACCCCAGCTGGTCTCAAAGAGTTATATGCACGTGAGCAGGAATTTCCGTTCGATTCTGATCGGAAGCGGATGTCCGTTCTGGTTCATCATCAGGGTGGGCGCACGATCTACACTAAAGGTGCACCGGATGTGCTGATTGGGCAATGCAGCTACATTTTGTGGGAAGGCAATGTTGTACCTTTCACAGGAACGCTGCGGCAGAAAGTCATGGCGGCGAACGAGAATATGGCGGGTTCTGCACTGCGGGTTCTCGGGATGGCTTACCGCGATGTACGGCCAGATGAAAAAGTAGAGAATGAACATGCTGCCGAGAGCCAACTCGTCTTTGTCGGGCTTGCAGGCATGATTGATCCACCGCGGCGTGAGGCACGGGATGCAATTGCGACTTGTCGCAGAGCAGGCATACGTACCGTTATGATTACCGGTGATCATGGCACAACCGCAGAGGCTATCGCCCAGCAGTTGGGTATCCTTCCACGAGGTGGGGCTTCACTTAGCGGCCAGCAATTGGCGGGCATGACGGATGAGCAACTGGATAAACAGGTGGAGGGCATTTACGTGTTCTCACGAGTATCACCTGAGCACAAACTGCGGATTGTAAAATCATTGCAGCGCAAAGGACATGTCGTAGCGATGACTGGAGATGGCGTGAA
Organism: Paenibacillus sp. LK1; assembly: GCF_002750415.1. Classification (NCBI taxonomy): domain Bacteria; kingdom Bacillati; phylum Bacillota; class Bacilli; order Caryophanales; family Paenibacillaceae; genus Paenibacillus; species Paenibacillus sp. LK1. The sequence goes on along the minus strand of NZ_PEII01000010.1, from coordinate 242,627 downwards.
CGACGCACCAGCCATTAAAGCAGCAGACATCGGTATTGCGATGGGAATTACCGGCACGGATGTGACGAAGGAAGCATCGGCGTTAATTCTGAGTGACGATAATTTCTCTACTATAGTAGCTGCAATTGAAGAAGGACGTAATATTTATGAGAACATCCGCAAGTTTATCCGGTATTTGCTGGCATCCAATGTTGGCGAGATTTTAACGATGTTTTTCGCGATGATGATGGGATTACCTTTGCCACTCGTGCCGATCCAGATTCTGTGGGTCAACCTGGTGACGGATGGATTGCCAGCAATGGCGCTCGGTGTGGATCAGCCGGAAAAAGATCTGATGGAACACAAGCCGCGTGGTTCCAAAGAAAATATTTTTGCCAGACGACTGGGCTGGAAAATTGTCAGTCGGGGTGTGTTGATCGGGCTTTGTACACTTGGGGCCTTCTGGCTTACCCTACAGGCGGCGCCAGATCAACCAGGTCAGCTCATTAAAGCTCAATCTGTTGCCTTTGCAACGCTCGTTTTGGCACAGCTCATTCATGTATTTGACTGCCGTAGTTCCCGTTCCATTTTCCACCGGAATCCATTGCAGAATAAATATTTGGTGTTTGCCGTCATTTCATCTATCGTGCTAATGCTGGCGGTCATGTATGTAGAGCCGTTGCAGCCTATCTTCAAAACCGTACCCCTGGGTATGCGTGAATGGGCCATTTCCATCGTTGCCGCAGGTATTCCAACCTTCCTTATGGGAGTGGGCAGTGTGTGGGGAGGTCATCGCAACCGTCGCCGCATGGGCCCTGGGCGCTTCGTACCGAAAAGTACAAAGTTTTCGGCATAAAATCAATAGCAATTGCTTATCGTTTTCGTTATGCTATCCTCAAAATGATTCGAGGCGAGATTCCTCGGCATTTTGCAGGATAGCTTTTTTTATTGGGAATGTTGGATATGAATATCCAGGGTATCCTGTAGAGAGAAGCAAGAATAACGCTTTGGCAGCAGACTGCCAAAAGGAGTGGGCAAGGTTATGGAATTTACAAAAATGCACGGACTCGGCAACGATTTTATTGTTGTGTTTGGAGAACAACAGCTTCCGGCTGATGCCGCAGAATTGGCTGTAAAATGGTGCAACCGTTTCTTCGGCATCGGTGCGGATGGCCTGGTTTATATACTTCCTTCAGAGAAGGCGGATTTTCAGATGCGCATCATGAACTCGGACGGCTCGGAAGCAGAGCAATGTGGCAATGCCATACGCTGTGTATCCAAATATGTATATGATCACGGCCATGTGACCCAAGAACAGATTACGATAGAAACCATCGGTGCGGGTGTACAACCAGTAAGCTTGAACATTCGTGATGGTAAAGTGGAAACCGTTCGTGTGGATATGGGAGAGCCTATCCTGAATGGACTTCAGGTTCCAACCACCGTGGATGCCAATCCGGTGGTGGATCATTCCATCGAAGCAAATGGACAGGAGTTCAAATTTACGGCAGTCTCCATGGGTAATCCTCATGCAGTCATTTATGTGGATGATGCTGTGAATTTTGATCTCTCGACATGGGGGCCACTACTTGAGGTTCATCCCATGTTTCCGAAAAAAATCAATGTAGAGTTCGCAACGGTTCGCGATCGCGGCTATGTGGACATGCGTGTGTGGGAACGCGGTGCTGGACCAACACTTGCCTGTGGAACCGGAGCTTGCGCAACACTAGTATCATCCGTTCTGAACGGACATACGGATCGTACAGCGGTGATCAGCCTCAAGGGTGGCGATCTTCATATTGAGTGGAACGAAGCCGACAACCACGTGTACATGACGGGACCTGCTGAAGTTGTTTTCAAGGGAGTCACTTCGTAAAGAATACGTTTAAATGAGGAGGCCTTAGGGCCTCTTTTTTTGCAATTATATGAATTCCTACTAGTCTAGAGGGTTATAGAAACTGAATTTCACGAAAAACCTGTGTTTTTCTTCGTTTTCAGATGTTTTTTGTGTTACATTAGTATGAAATGATCAGTCAGGCGGGGGGAAAAGGGATGAAGGCGGATTTACGCAGTGTAATGCAGGAACGGGTCCTCATAGGGGATGGGGCGATGGGAACTTTCCTGTATCAGATGGGATTCCCGGTAGGGATTTCTTATGAAGAGTTGAACTTGATATCACCTGAAGTGGTGGCAGATGTGCATCGTCGTTACCGCGATGCAGGTACGGAAATTCATGAAACCAATACGTACTCTGCCAATTACGATAAGTTGTCCAAGTTTGGTCTGGAGTCCAAGGTCGAGGATGTCAACCGTGCCGGTGTGCGTATCGCCAAAGAAGTAGCTGGCGCAAACGGTTATGTTCTTGGCGCGGTTGGCTCCATTCGTGGAGGAAAGCGGACGAACGTATCAACAAGTGAATTGAAGCGTTTCTATCAGCAACAGATTTTTGCACTGCTCGATGAAGGAGTCGACGGTATTCTGCTCGAAACCTTCTATGATATCGAGGAGATGGATATCGCCCTCCTGCAGGCTCGCAAGCTGAGTGATCTGCCCGTGATTGGACAGTTCGCTGTTGAGGATGTAGGGCACACACTGGATGGATATACGATGCCAGAAGCTTTCCGAATCATGCGTGAGCAAGGGGCAGACGTCATTGGTTTTAACTGCCGTTCCGGTCCAAACGGAATTATGCGGGCGATGGAGACGGTGTCAGGCCGTATCGGTGTCCCAATGTCTGTTTATCCGAATGCGGGTGCAGCGGATTACGTCGATGGTCAGTTCCGTTATGGAGCGTCCCCGGAATACTTCGGACAGACGGCAGTGCAATTCGCTGATCTGGGCGCACGTATCATCGGAGGTTGCTGTGGTACGACACCTGATCATATTGCGGCAATTGCCCAGGCTCTTGTTGAATACACACCTGTTCCAATATTGGAACCTGACCCATCCGAGTCGAAACCGCGTATTATCCTGCATGAGAATGTAGATGAACGGTCTGGACGGGGTGGGCAGCCTACGATTGTGGATCTAGTCAAACAACGCCATACGGTCATCGTCGAACTTGACCCACCACGTGATCTCGACATTGCGAAGTTTATGAAAGGTGCCGAGACATTGAAAGCGGCTGGTGCAGATGCGTTAACATTGGCTGATAATTCCCTAGCGGTTACCCGGATGAGTAATATGGCTCTCGGCCATCTTGTTCAGGATCGTACAGGTTTGCGCCCGCTGGTGCATATTGCATGTCGAGACCGGAATCTGATCGGGACACAATCGCACATGATGGGATTTGATGCTCTAGGCATTAATCATGTACTCGCTGTAACAGGTGACCCTGCACGATTTGGAGACTTGCCCGGATCAAGCTCGGTATATGATCTAACTTCTTTTGAAATTATACGTATGATCAAGCAGTTGAACGACGGCGTATCCTTCTCCGGTAAACCGCTCAAGCAGAAGGCGGGATTTGTTATCGGTGCCGCATTTAACCCAAATGTGAAACATCTGGATAAGGCTGTACAGCGGCTTGAGAAAAAGATTGCTTCCGGAGCCGATTATATTATGACGCAGCCGATATACGATCCTGAACTAATCGTAGCCATGCATGAAGCGACCAAGCATCTGGAAGTGCCGATCTTTGTAGGGGTAATGCCCTTAGCCAGCGGACGAAATGCCGAATATCTACATAATGAGGTTCCGGGTATTCATCTGTCGGATGAAGTGCGTTCCCGGATGGCTGGTCTTGAAGGCGAAGAAGGTCGAGCGATGGGTGTGAAGATCGCTAAGGAGCTTCTGGATGTAGCAACAAAACATTTCAAAGGAATCTATTTAATGACTCCATTTATGTTCTATAGTATGACGGCCGAACTGACCCAATATGTGTGGGAGAAGTCGGAGCATCAATGTCCTACTTGTTTCAACCCTAATAATCAATTACAATAGTGTAACGGATGTGATGCCGATGTCATTCAGTATGACCGGATACGGTCAATCCGCCTTTCATTTTGGAGGCTATAAGGTACAATTGGAAATCAAGTCTGTCAATCATCGTTATTGCGAAGTGATGATGCGTCTCCCAAGAGAATGGACGTGTTATGAAGACGGATTGAGAAAAAAGGTACAGAGCCGCTTAAAACGTGGGCGGATTGATGTTTATGTAATGAAAGAAAAAGATGAAGACCAGGCTCTTCCCGCTGTTCTGAATGAGCAGGCGGTCAGGGCCTATCTTCAGGCCGCAGAGCAATTGGAGAGCCGCTATGGTATGCAGGGCAAACCGAGTATTATGGATATGCTGGCACTTCCAGATGTCATGGTTCATTCGGATGGGACGAGTTCGCTTCCGGAAGAGCAGAAAGACGAATGGGAGCGTGTCCTGCAGCAGGGGTTGGAAGAGGCTTTATCCGGTCTGGAGCAGATGCGCGCCCGCGAGGGTCTTCATCTGGCCAGTGATCTGGAACGACGTGTCAGTCGTCTGGAATCACTGCATACCGAGATGCTTGCTCTTGCGCCGACTGTGGTGAGTGATCATCGCAACAAGTTAAGACAAAGGCTTACGGAAATGCAGGAAGAAGGCTCTTTCCCTTTTGACGAGCATAAATTGGGTATGGAAATTGCTATGTTTGCCGATCGTTCTAACATAGAGGAAGAGCTTACGCGTCTACTGAGTCACTTTGGACAGAGCAGGGAGCTGCTGAAAAGTGATGAGCCAGTAGGCCGCAAGTTGGACTTTCTTATTCAGGAGATGAATAGGGAAGTCAATACGATTGGATCAAAAGCCAACCATTTGGCTCTGGTGAACCGTGTTGTCGAGATGAAGGCGGAACTGGAGAAAATTCGTGAGCAAGCGGCGAATATCGAATGAACGGTCATATTTCGGCAAAAGAGTCGCATGTATAGGGGGAAGAACCTGATTATGGCAATCAAACTCATTAACATTGGATTCGGTAACATCGTATCGGCGAACCGGATTATATCCATCGTGAGTCCGGAATCGGCGCCGATCAAGAGAATTATACAAGAGGCAAGAGACCGTCATATGCTGATAGACGCAACATACGGAAGACGTACTCGTGCCGTTATTATTACGGATAGCGATCATGTCATTCTGTCTGCAGTTCAGCCAGAAACGGTCGCCCATCGTCTTTCTTCGAAAGATGATGACAACGACGAATAAAATGGAGTGTAATATGTCTAAGGGATTACTGGTAGTGTTGTCCGGCCCATCAGGGGTCGGGAAGGGTACAGTATGCAGCGCTTTGCGCAAACGGGTGCCGGAATTGATTTATTCTGTATCGGCAACGACTCGTCAGCCACGTCTGGGTGAGGAACATGGCGTCAATTATTTCTTTAGAAGCCATGAAGAATTCCTGAACATGATTGCTGAAGATCAATTGTTGGAACACGCAGAATATGTAGGGAATTATTACGGAACACCGCGTGATTTTGTGGAGAAAACGATTAACGAGGGCCGGGACATCATTCTTGAGATTGAAGTTCAAGGCGCGTTGAAAGTGAAAGAAAAGTTCCCGGAAGGGATCTTTGTATTTCTGTTGCCTCCTTCATTGGACGAGCTTAAAGATCGCATTCAGGGCCGTGGTACGGAAAGTCAGGCGACGATTGATCATCGGATGTCCGTCGCGGTAGATGAGATCAGTCTGCTGGAGCAGTACGATTACGCTGTCGTTAATGATGAAATTGATTTGGCGTGTAAACGAATAGAAAGCATCATTATCGCCGAACATTGTAAGATCAATAAATAATCCAATTGCCGCCGCAAAATGCGATAATCAGTGGAGCTGCTGTCATAGTATATATGTAGAGCAGCTCCAGTCTGGTTAGTGTATCCAGCGGTGCACCATGATTCCGTCAGGCGGCGAATTGTGATTATACTAATGCAAAGAGGTGTTTTGTAAATATGCTGTATCCTTCTATTGATGAAATGATGAACAAAGTCGACAGCAAGTATTCCCTTGTTGTTGCCGCTTCCCGCCGGGCAAGACAGCTTCGTGAAGGTGAGAAAACGGATTTGAGAAATGCCAGATCCCATAAACAGGTTGGCGTTGCACTTGAAGAAATTTATGGTGATCTGCTCGTTGTCATCAAAGGACAGGACGAAGAGGAAGAAGAGTAAGCCGCCTGCGGCTGCTCTTCAACTGCATACGGCGCAAGCCGGATTTATTTGACAACCGCGAGGTTGTTATTTTTTTCTCTATTCATCATTATAAACGTCGTATATCGGGGGGATAACCATGTTGAACGGTAAAAAAATCGTGCTTGGTGTGACTGGCGGCATAGCCGCATACAAAGCGGCTACATTATGCAGCAGGCTGGTGCAAAAAGGAGCGGACGTTCATGTCATTATGACGAATTCCGCGAAACAGTTTATTACCGAATTAACGCTGCAAACCTTGACCCGAAATGTGGTATATAGTGATACATTTGATGAGCGGGAGCCTTCGGTCGTCTCGCATATCCATCTGGCTGATATGGCCGATCTTGTTTTGGTTGCTCCGGCAACAGCCAATGTGATTGCCAAAATGGCACATGGGATGGCTGATGATATGCTCTCTACAACCTTGCTTGCAACCACTGCACCGGTGATGATTGCGCCAGCGATGAATGTACATATGTATGATCATCCGGCTGTGCAGCATAATATGTGCCTGTTAACGGAGCGCGGAACTATGATGATTGAACCGGGTGAAGGTCAACTGGCGTGCGGGTACGTGGGCAAAGGACGTTTGGAAGAACCAGAGACAATTGTCGATGTGGTGGAACGATTTTTTGAACAGCAGGAGTCTGCCAAACGGGAACGTAACGAACAGCTTTCCTTGTTGAGCGGGAAGAAGGTTGTGGTCACTGCAGGAGGTACCATTGAACGCATTGATCCGGTGAGATATATTACCAATGATTCCTCTGGAAAAATGGGTTTTGCCATTGCAGCGACAGCGCGTGATCTGGGGGCAGATGTGACTTTGGTTATGGGGAATACCCAGGTTCAGCCGCCAGCCAATGTAAAGGTGATCCCGGTACAGTCTGCGCAGGATATGTATGATGCGGTAGCAGGTGAGTGGGATGATGCAGATATCGTGGTTAAGGCCGCGGCTGTTGCGGATTATCGCCCCAAGGAAGTGTACACGGAGAAAATCAAGAAGAAAGGCGATACATTATCGCTTGAACTTATTAAAAATATAGATATTCTTGAAACGCTGGGCAAGCAGAAGAGCCATCAATTTTTGATTGGTTTTGCTGCGGAGACAAATTCATTAGAAATGTATGCACGTGAGAAACTGGAACGGAAAAACTGTGATCTGATCGTAGCCAATGATGTCACGCAGACGGGTGCCGGATTTGGAACAGATACCAACGCGGTGCACATCTATGACCGTGAAGGTTTGGTGGAAGAGCTTCAGGTGGTGGCCAAGGAAGAGGTGGCCCGCCGGTTGCTTTCGATTGCGGCGGAGCGCATTGCCGGGAGGAATTAATATGGAGATCGCCAAGGTTATTGTCGATGTTCCTGTGAAGGAAACGGACCGGCCGTTTGATTATCTGGTGCCGGAATCCATGCGTGAATGGATTGAGATTGGCAGCAGGGTAGGTGTACCTTTTGGTCATCGGACGGTGCAAGGTTTCGTAATTGATCTGGTGCCTCGCACGGGTACGGAGACTTTCAAACTCAAACCGATTCAGGAATTGCTGGATATCGTTCCACCGTTGTCTGAAGATTTGGTGGAATTAGCCGAGTGGATGAGTGAACGTTATGCCAGCAACCGTATTTTGTCTTTGCAGGTGATGGTACCGACTGCGCTGAAAGGGAAAGCAGAACGGTATATCTCACTTGGAGATGCTCTGGATGGACAAATGGCAGGTTCTGCGTCAGGCGAAGAAGTTCTTTTTGTATGGGGAGAAGAATCGACTTCAGAAAAAGTGCAGCAAGATATTATTCGTTTTGTGAAGAGTCGTGGGCAGGTTCCCCTGCAACAATTGAGTCGTAAATACCCCAATCATGCTGCGCTGATCAAGAAGTTGTTGCTCAGTGGTGTCCTGCTGGAAAGTCAGGCAATTAAGGACAAGCTGAATAAAAAAACGATGAAATCCATTAATCTAGCTGTGGATGCAGCGGCTGCGGAAGAGGCATTGACTTCATTCCCGGCAAAGGCGCAACGGCAGAAAGAAGTTTTGGCTTTCTTGCTGGAAATGAAAGAACTGTTGCCGATGGCGATGAAAGAATTGTTGTCCACACTTCAGGTATCAGCGGCTACAGTCAAAGGGCTTGAGGAGAAGGGGTTAGTTGTGACGGAGGACGTCGAAGTCTTTCGTGACCCTTATCAGGGACGTAAGTTTCGTGCGACCGAGCCACTGAATCTGACCGACGAGCAGCAGCTAGTCTATAACAATATCAATGGTCGATTACAGGAAAGGCGCCATGGCGTCTTTTTGCTTCATGGTGTAACAGGCAGTGGCAAGACGGAAGTATACCTCCAGACCATTCAGCGCTGTATTGAACAGGATCGGCAGGCAATTGTACTTGTACCCGAGATTGCATTGACACCGCAGATGGTAGAGCGTTTTAAAGGACGTTTTGGTGATCAGGTTGCTGTGATGCACAGTCGTTTGTCTGGTGGAGAGCGTTATGATGAGTGGCGCAAAATTAGGGAAGGCCAGGTGAAAGTTGCCATTGGCGCCCGTTCAGCAGTCTTTGCTCCGTTTAGTCGTCTTGGTCTGATCATTATGGACGAGGAGCACGAGACTTCATATAAACAGGAAGAAACCCCGAAATATCATGCCCGTGATGTAGCGGTAAAAAGAGCACAGCAGCACCAGGCGGTCGTTGTCCTGGGTTCAGCGACACCTTCGCTGGAAAGTTACTATGCTGCTCGTTCGCAGAGCAATGATGATTTTGCACCACTTTTGTTGGAGATGCCTACCCGCGCACTTGGAAATAAGCTGCCGGAGGTACGAATTGTTGATATGCGTGAAGAGTTGAAGGACGGAAATCGCTCGATGTTCAGCCGTGCCTTGCATAAAGGGCTGGAAGAGCGGTTGGAGCGTGGGGAACAGACCGTGCTTTTGCTGAATCGACGTGGCTATTCTACCTTTGTGATGTGTCGCAGTTGTGGATACGTTGCAGGCTGTCCCGAGTGTGATATTTCATTAACCTATCATCAGCGCTCAAACAATCTTCGTTGTCATTATTGTGGTTATGCGGAAGCAGCACCAGAAGTGTGTCCGGATTGCGGCAGTGAGCATATTCGATATTTCGGTACAGGTACACAGCGGGTAGAGGAAGAATTGGCTAAGCTGTTCCCGGGTATTCGTGTTATTCGAATGGACGTGGATACAACGAGCGAAAAAGGTTCGCATGAGAAGTTATTGAAGCAGTTTCGTGAGAAAAAGGCTGACGTATTGCTGGGCACCCAGATGGTTGCCAAAGGGCTTGATTTTCCTGATGTCACTCTGGTTGGTGTCATCACCGCAGACTCCGCACTCAATTTGCCTGATTTCAGGGCTGCCGAAAAAACATTTCAGCTGCTCACCCAGGTGGCCGGCCGTGCTGGTCGACATCAACTGCCAGGCGAGGTATTCGTACAGTCCTATACACCAGAGCACTATTCGATTGGGCATGCGAGCCAGCATGACTATGTTTCGTTTGTCCGTGAGGAATTATTGCATCGGCGCAATTTGCAGTATCCGCCTTACTGTCGCCTGATTTTGGTGACTTTCTCACATGAGCAGCTTCCGGTACTGATCCGGTTGGCTGAGAACTACACACGAATACTGAAAGAAAAGGCAAATGCTGCTGGCTGGTTAGGTAGTTTGGACCGTTTCAGTAATGATGCCTTTGATGTGCTTGGCCCGGTAGCATCACCGATTCCTCGGATCAAGAATAGATACAGATTCCAATGTATGATAAAATGGCGGGGGGATGTCGACGCCATTGGACTGGCGCTCGCGACCGCCCGGCGCATGGACGACGATGTTCAGGCGCAGAAGCTGCAAATTAGTCTGGATGTAGACCCGCAAATGTTAATGTGAGCATTTGTAGTAAAATGCGGATGTAAACAAGCGGTATAAACATAGATTAAAAACAACATGAATGATGGCTCGATCTTAAAATCAGTTTTTGATACCTGCTACATAGCAGAAAATCAGTACTTATTTTTGAAATGAGCTTGATGTCCTGAAATTATGATGAGGATTAGGAAGGTGCTTACAACATGTCTATTCGTATTATCGTGAAAGAACCGGATGAGGTACTACACAAAAGAGCTAAAGAAGTAACCAAAGTTACACCCAATGTACAGAAACTGCTGGATGATATGGCAGATACGATGTATGACGCAGAAGGCGTAGGTTTGGCTGCGCCACAGGTTGGTATTTTGAAACGCCTGATTGTGATCGATTGCGGAGATGAACAGGGGCTGATCAAGATGATCAATCCGGAGATTATTTCGAGCGAGGGAGAGCAATTTGGACCCGAAGGATGCTTGAGTATTCCTGGCATTAACGGTGATGTGCGTCGTTTTGAGACAGTTACAGTCAAAGGGCTGGACCGTGAAGGCAAGGAACTGATTATTACGGGCAGCGGATTGTTGTCACGTGCATTCCAACATGAGATTGACCACTTGGATGGTGTACTCTTTACGGATATTGCTGAAAAGGTATACGAAATTGCAGCCGATCAAACCGGGCCGCGTCGTAACTAAGGAGTGATTGATTTGAATATTGTTTTTATGGGAACGCCTGAATTTGCAGTTCCGTCTCTCGATATGCTTATAGCCGAGGGATATAACGTGGTTGGGGTAGTAACACAGCCAGATAAACCACAGGGCCGTAAAAAGGTACTTACACCAACACCAGTCAAGGCTGCGGCAGAACGCCACGGCCTGCCTGTATTTCAACCAGTGAAACTGCGTGCTCCAGAAGCTGTAGCCCAATTGGCTGAATGGAAACCGGACCTGATTGTGACTGCGGCATTTGGGCAGATTCTGCCCAAAGCTGTGCTGGATATGCCCGTTCGTGGATGTGTGAACGTGCATGGCTCTCTTTTGCCAAAATATCGCGGTGGTGCCCCGATTCAACGCTCCATTATTAATGGAGAGCCAGTGACGGGAGTTACACTGATGTTTATGGCGGAAGGCTTGGATACGGGAGATATGATCTCACGTGTGGAAGTAGCGATTACGGATGAAGATACGTCAGGGTCCATGTTTGTAAAGCTCAGTGAAGCAGGCTCCAAATTGCTTCAGGAAGAAATGCCGCGGCTGGTAGCAGGCGAAACAACGGCTGTCCCACAGGATGAAGCCGAGGCTTCGTATGCTCGTAATCTGACTCGGGATGACGAGAAGATGGACTGGAATCGCACGTCGCGTGAATTGTTTAATCAAATTCGCGGTCTTGTGCCGTTCTCGGGTGCATTTACGATGTGGGATGAGCAGGTCTTCAAGGTCTGGGCAGCAGCAAATCCGAAGCAGGCGGATGTACTCTCTTCTTCGGATGCTGGACAAGCTGAGCCGGGAACGGTATTACAATTGGGCAGAAATGGCATTGAAGTTCGCACAGGTGACGGTTCTCTCTGGCTTACTGAGGTTCAGCCCGCAGGCAAAAAAGTGATGCAAGCTGCTGACTTTGCCCGTGGTGGCACTCTGAAACCAGGAACGGTGCTGCAATGAGCGGAAATACACCGGGCCGTCCGTCAGGAAATGGTCATAAAGTCGCAGGAAATACGTCCGGGCGTGGAGGAAATAAACCACGTCCCAACCAGGGGAGATCGGGTCGAGCAGGAAATGCATCTGCGTCCCCAGCTTCGGTCAACGGTACATCACGCTCGGAGCGGCCTAAAACATCTGCTCGTGCACTCGCTGTAAAGGTACTCAGCGCCGTTGAGCAAGAGGGAGCTTACAGCAACCTTGAGCTGAATAGGCGTCTGAAAGAGGCCGAGCTGAGTCCGGCAGATGCCGGACTAGCTACAGAGTTGGTATATGGTACGATCGCAAGACGGAATACCCTTGATTATTTTCTGGAACGCTATGTAGCCAAAGGTGTATCCAAGTTGCAACCTTGGGTTCGTAGCCTGCTGCGCATCAGCGTGTACCAGATGTTATATCTGGACCGTATTCCGGAACACGCGGTGGTGAGTGAAGCCGTCAACTTGGCTAAGAAATTAGGTCATCAGGGCATCTCCGGTATGGTGAATGGCGTTCTACGGAACATGATTCGCAATCGTGATGAACTGCGCATTCCCGAACATTTGCCTGCAGCTAAACGTATCTCACTGGAACATTCACACCCGCTGTGGATGGTCGAACGCTGGATCAGCCAATATGGCGAAGAGACAGCGGAAGCGATTTGCCGTGCAAATAATGAACCGCCAGCGGTTAGTGTTCGTGTGAACACAACAATGACTACACGTGAGAAATTAATGCTGGAGATGGAGAGCATGGGTGCTATCGTGGAACCTTCCCGGCTTAGTCCGGACGGTATTCTCGTTCGCAGTGGTGGCAATATGGCACTTACGACCTGGTATCGGGATGGCTTGCTGTCCGTTCAGGATGAAAGTTCCATGCTTGTAGCCGAGGCAGTTGGGCCTGAAGATGGTCAGACTGTACTGGACTGCTGTGCAGCTCCTGGCGGAAAGACAGCCCATATGGCGGAGAAAATGCAGGACCGTGGACGAATTGTGGCCAATGATGTACATGCCCACAAACGTCAGTTGATCATGGATCAGGCAGATCGTCTGGGACTTAGCTGTATTGATGCTGTAACAGGAGATGCACTTGATTTGGATGAGCGTTATCCTGAGGCGTCATTTGACCGCATTTTGCTGGATGCGCCATGTTCTGGTCTAGGTGTTATTCGCCGCAAGCCGGATGTCAAATGGACGAAAACTGCTGAAGATATCCACGATATCTCCAATCTGCAACGTGAACTGCTGGATCGGGTTGCACCGCTATTAAAGCCGGGGGGTATTCTGGTGTACAGTACGTGTACAATCGAGCCTGCGGAGAACGAGCATAGAGTCGCTGACTTTTTGGACCGGCATCCGGAATACAAGGCGGCTGAAGAGTCTGCCTGGTCTGGTCTGGAGACAGCAGAGTGGAAGGTTGTGAACGGTGGTGTGCAGATCCTGCCACAGTACGCTCACAGTGACGGATTTTTCATTGCCAGGTTGACAAGGATAGCGGATTAACAGTTTAATAGAGCACTGAAGGATAGCCGCCGAGGGGAACTTCGGCGGATTTCTTTGTGATTAGACTGAAGGTGTTCAACATCAGTAAAATGTGATGATAGGGTGCGATGCAGGCACTGAGGTGTTATAATGCATGAAGTACAGGCATCAAGGGTATACATGGATGTAAAGTGGTCTTTGTGATAGAATAGGAAGAATGAAAAGAAAAGAAGGAATAGGTGTTGACAACAAAATGAAACCTTTTATATATGATTATTCCCTGGAGGAGCTGCAACAGTGGGCTGTTGAGAACGGGGAGCCGGCTTTTCGCGGTGGTCAGATCTTCGACTGGATTTATGTGAAACGTGTCAATGATTTCAGTGAAATGACGAACTTGTCCAAAGCGCTGCGTGAAAAACTGACTGAACAATTTGAATTCGTTACACTTACTGAAATTACGAAGTTTGAATCCAAGGATGGAACTGTGAAATTCCTGTTCGGTCTGCACGATGATCATGCGATTGAAACAGTTATTATGAAGCACAACTATGGTAACAGCATCTGTGTAACAACACAGGTTGGCTGCCGGATTGGCTGCACGTTCTGTGCATCCACGCTGGGTGGACTGAAACGTAACCTTACAGCTGGCGAAATTGTCGCTCAGGTTGTGCAAGCCCAGAAAATTTTGGACGAACGCGGTGAGCGGGTCAGCAGCATCGTAATCATGGGTTCAGGTGAACCTTTTGAGAACTATGAAGCAACAATGACGTTCCTGCGTATCATGATTCACGAAAAAGGGCTGAATATTGGTCAGCGCCATATCACGGTGTCCACAAGTGGAATCGTACCAAACATTTACAAGTTTGCAGATGAAGATACACAGATTAACCTGGCGATTTCCATCCATGCTCCAAATGATGCATTGCGTTCCAAATTGATGCCGGTAAACCGCCGTTTTCCTTTTGACGATGTAATGGAGTCATTGCGTTATTACTTGGCGAAAACGGGCCGCAGAATTACGTTTGAGTATGCACTTATCGGTGGTGTGAATGATCAGCCGGAACATGCGGCAGAACTGGCAAGCGTGCTTAAGAACATGTTGTGCCACGTGAACCTGATTCCGGTCAACCATGTACCTGAGCGCAAGTACGTAAGAACATCCAGAAGCGATATTTTCAATTTCCAGAAGATTCTCTCGGAGCAGGGTGTTAATGTAACCATTCGTCGTGAACAGGGACATGATATTGCTGCCGCTTGCGGTCAGCTTCGTGCAAAGCATATGGAGTTGAGGTGAGAACGTTTTGATCAAAACAGTTCATGTGAGCCATATCGGACGGGTGCGTTCGGTGAATGAAGATTCATCCTGGATTCGAAATCTCGATACAGGTTATATTCTGGGTATTGTTGCCGATGGTATGGGCGGACATCTTGCAGGAGATACGGCAAGCCGTCTGGCGGTAGAGACGTTGGTGCAGGATCTGGGAACGCTTGAGCCGGGTCTTTCACATGCGTCTTTGTCAGCCGCATTGAGCGATGCTATTTTGCATGCCAACGAAGTGATCTTCCGTACTGCCTCCTCGGATGATAATTACCACAACATGGGAACTACCGTGGTTGCGGCGTTATTAAATGATACGGAAGGCGTTATTGGTCACATCGGTGATAGCAGAGCATACAAAATTGCAAACAAACATGTGATCCAGTTGACCGAGGACCATACACTGGTCAATGAATTGTTCAAAAATGGTCAGATCAGCAAAGAAGATGTCTCTCATCATCCGCGTCGAAATGTGCTGACACGTGCTCTTGGGACAGATGCTGAAGTGAAGGTGGATCTGGATACCGTCAAGCTGGAAGAAGGCGAAGTTCTTCTCCTGTGCAGTGATGGGCTTAGTAATCTGGTCAGCAATGAGCAGATCATTCAGGTCGCAGGTAATCTGGAACTGGCATTGGAAGATCGTGCGGATCGCCTGCTTCAGCTGGCTTTGCTTGCTGGAGGAGATGACAATATTACGGTGGCATTATTCGAACTGCAAAAGGAAGGTTCCGTGATATCGGAAACGGGGTGTGAGTCATGATTGGGCACCAGCTAGGCGGACGCTATGAAGTGATCGAGCGTGTCGGCGGTGGCGGCATGGCTCTTGTGTATAAGGCCCAGGACCTGTTGCTCAACCGGAACGTTGCCATCAAAGTGTTACGGCAGCAATTTGTGCATGACGAAGAGTTTATCCGCCGTTTCCGCAGAGAAGCACAATCAGCAGCTTCGCTGTCACATCCTAACGTAGTTAGTGTTTATGATGTCGGACAGGAAGATGATGTTCATTATATTGTCATGGAATATGTCGAAGGTAAAAACCTGAATGAAATTATCAAAGAGCGGGCGCCTTTGCAGGTGGACGAAGCAGTTCGGATCGCCTCCCAGATTGCAGACGCTCTCGATCATGCACATCATAATCAGATCATTCATCGGGATATTAAACCGCATAATATATTGATTGGTCGTAATGGCCGTGTGAAAGTAACGGATTTCGGGATTGCCCGTGCGGTTACGTCCACAACGATTACACAGACCGGCTCAGTAGTCGGTTCTGTACATTACTTCTCACCTGAGCATGCCAAAGGCATCGTGACTGGTGAGAAGTCGGACTTATATTCTCTTGGTATAGTACTCTATCAAATGCTGACTGGTCAGCTTCCGTTCCTGGGAGAGAGTCCAATTAGCGTTGCTTTGAAGCATTTGCAGGAAGAGTTTGATGAACCTCGCAAATTTAATCCGCTTATCCCGCAAAGCGTGGAGAACGTTATTCTTAAATCCATGCGCAAAAATCCGCAGGAGCGTTACCAATCTGCTAAAGAAATGCAGACGGATCTGGAAACCTGCCTGATGCCGGAAAGACGTAATGAAACGAAAATTGATTTTCCGGATGAGGATGATATCGATCAGACCCGTGTTATGCCGGCGATCAAGCCGGAGCCACGTGGAGTTACATCCACAGGTGCTATACCCGTGATGGAGTCTGACCAAGATAACAACAAGGGCAAAACCAAAACAAAGAACTGGAAGAAGCCAGCGCTACTGATCTCGTTGACAGTGCTTATTCTTATCGCGATGGTTGGAGTTGTATGGTACGTGAAAGGCATGCTTGTTGTGCCTGATGTTAAGGTGCCCAATGTCATTGGCCAAACCGAAGAAAAGGCTCGTCAAATGTTGCAGGATCAAGGGCTTGTGGTCAGTGATAATGTCATCCGGGAGTACAAGGAGGATGTGGACCCAGGTATTGTATTTGACCAGACCCGAAATGAAGGCGATGTGGTCAAAGAAGGCTCTGAGGTCCAGCTGAGTGTTGGGGCGGAAAAAGAGTTGTTGAAGATGATTGATCTCAAAGATCTTTCATACGATGAGGCGGTCAAACAACTCACCGAACTGGATATCAAAGAGGATCAGATCCAGCGAAAAGATGAATATTCAAATGATAAATCCGCGGGGACGGTACTATCCCAAACTCCTGGGGTGAATGTAGAATACGATCCGGCAGAGGTTCAGATTGTTCTGACCGTGAGCAAAGGCTCCGAAACAATAAAAATGCCGGACTTGAAAAACCGTACTCGAAGTGAGGCAGAGAGTATGCTCAAATCCGCCGGTTTAATCCTTGCTCAGGTTCAGGAAGAGTCGAGCTACACCGTAGATGAAGGCAAAGTGACACAGCAATGGCCTGTAGAAGCCGGTGCAGACGTGAATCCTGGTGACAAAATTACCATTTTCATTAGTACAGGTTATCCGCCAGAGGCATTGAACTACGCCTATAACATTAACGTTTCGCCAAAAGAAGAAGGTAAGAACAGCAAAATTCGAATTACTTTCGAGGATGCTCGTGGTAAAAGTCAGGAATGGGGGACCCGGACAATCAAGTCTGCCCAAACGCTGACAATTCCGCTTATTCTGGCTCCAAACGTCGATGGTGTTGTCTCTGTCTACCGGGATGGCCAGTTCCTGGATACGTATCTGGTGTCCTACAGTGATGCCAAGAACGGAACGGTAGTTGTGCCTACCATTGAGCCTGAGAAGGGTGCAGAGCCGCCTCCAACAACGGAGGAGCCTGAACAAGGCGGTGGTAGTGATGAAGGCACCGTGGATACACAACAGGAAGGTGAACCGGATACACCTGTTGAGGGTGAAGGGGAGCATGACGAAGCAGATACTTCTGCGATGAAGAACGGAAATGGTCTCGCCAAAGGAAAAGATAAGAAAAAGGAAGTCGTTAACGCATCAAGCCGTCCATAAGGGCGGCTTATTGCCGACGTTCAGGGTAAATGTACTGTAAATTAAAGGAGGGCGACGGAGCTATGCCAGAAGGTATCATCGTTAAAGCGCTAAGCGGTTACTATTATGTCATGCCACTGGAAGACAGCGGGGTGCCTTCGGTTGAAGGCTCCGCCGTTCAATGTCGGGCCAGAGGTATCTTCAGAAAACGGGGTACTTCACCACTTGTGGGTGACCGTGTCAGCTATATGCTGACAGAGAATGGAGAAGGAACAGTAGATGAGATTCGCAAACGTGAAACGGAGTTAATTCGTCCACCTGTTGCCAATGTAAGTCTGGCTGTTCTGTTATTTTCCGTTAAGGAACCGGACATGAATCTCAATCTGTTGGACAAATTCCTGGTACATATCGAACAAGCTGGACTGGATGCACTGATTGTGCTCACGAAGCAGGACCTGGCTGATCCAGAAAATGATGCCCGTGATACAGTGGCTGAAGTAAAAGCTATGTACGAGCAAATTGGATATGAAGTTATCTCTACCAGTTCACGAACCGGTGAAGGCAATGAACTGCTCAAGGAGCGTCTTGCCGGCAAGATTAGCGTATTCTCCGGGCAATCCGGTGTAGGTAAATCTTCGATGCTGAATGCCTTGATGCCAGGTCTAACCCTGGAGACCAGTGCAATCAGCATGCGCCTTGGCCGAGGGAAACACACCACCAGGCACGTGGAGCTCATACCTCTGGATAATGGTGGCTTTGTCGCCGATACGCCGGGATTCAGCCAACTGGACTTCCTAGAGATTGGTGTGGAGGAGTTATCCACTTGTTTCCGGGAGTTCGCTCAATATGCGGATCAATGTAAGTTCCGAGGTTGTACCCATACGCACGAACCAGGTTGCCGGGTGCTTGCAGCCAAGGCGGAGGGAATGATCTCCGAAAGCCGTTATCAGCATTACGAACAATTCCTTACAGAAATGAAAGACAAAAAGCGGAGGTATTAATATGATTAAAATTGCCCCATCTATTTTATCTGCGGATTTTGCCCGTCTCGGCGCGGAAGTGGCGGAAGCCCAAGCTGCTGGCGGAGACTGGATTCATGTTGATGTCATGGACGGTCATTTCGTCCCTAATATTACGCTTGGACCTGCGATTGTAAAAGCGATCGCTCCACATACAAGCTTGCCTCTTGATGTGCATTTGATGATTGAGAATCCAGAGCGTTATGTGGAGGAATTTGCGAAAGCTGGCGCGGCTGTTATTACGGTTCATGCCGAGGCTTGTGTGCATCTGCACCGCGTTATTCATCTGATCAAGGAACAGGGAGTTAAGGCAGGAGTTGCTCTTAATCCGGGAACTCCGGCTAGTGCTATTCAGGAAGTGCTGGACGATGTGGATATGGTGCTTGTCATGACCGTAAATCCCGGTTTTGGTGGACAGGCTTTCATCTCTGGCACGATGAACAAAATCAAGCAAATTCGTAGCTGGCTTAACGAAAAAGGACGTCATGACGTGCATATTGAAGTGGATGGCGGTATTGCTGCCGACACGGCTCCGCTTGTGGTTGAAGCTGGCGCGGATGTGCTTGTTGCGGGAAGTGCTGTATTTGGACGTGAAGATCGCGCTGCCGCGATTGCCGAAATTCGCAGTAGTTACGGAGGCTGAGCATGAACCTCAAGGAGACGCTGTGGACAATGGCTGCGAGTCTCGTTACGGGACTGGTGCTTGCAATGTTTGCGGTTATTCAATCCCCATACAATGCGATTACGTCATTGATCGGGGTTGGTGTTGTCATTATGTACTTCCGCAAATTTGACCGTACAGGACTTCGGGTTACTTTTGTGATATTCAGCATACTGTATTACTTATTGAGTGTATTCATGATCGCTGTCTATCAATATATCCCTACCCAAACCTAAATGACCTGATAACAGGCTCGTCATTGTGGAATAGGGACAGAGGGTTCCGCATAAATATGGTTACATGAGCAGGTTTCTCATGTAGCCTTTTTTGTCGTGTTTAAGGCAAGGAAGGCCTGGAGCATAGGATACGGCGGATGCATGAGCATGATGGGGAGGGTGAAGTATGAAATTTTACACATTCAAACTGCCGAAGTTTTTGGGAGGGTTTGTAAAGGCGATTCTTAATACGTTTCAAAAGAACTGACATGATTAAAAGGTTCCATTGGCGAATACCGCCGCTTTGGCTACAGGATCATCTGGAATTCGGACCTGCGAAGCGCCATGCGGCGGCCATTCACATGCTGATGTGTGTATTCATGATTTTATTTCTGAATACCAAAAAAGCACCTGCAAGGAACAAGGTGCTTTTTGCTTACCCGATTTATAGTAGCTTTGCGTGATTATACGCGAGTCACTTTACCGGCTTTCAGTGCACGGGTGCTTACGTATACACGTTTTGGTTTACCGTTCACGAGAATGCGGACCTTCTGAACGTTTACGCCCCAAGAACGACGGTTACGGTTGTTAGCGTGGGATACGTGGTTACCGGTGCCCGGTTTCTTACCTGTCACATAACATTTGCGAGACATAGATTACACCTCCTATCCTAAAATAACCAGTTGCCCTAAGGAGACACGAATGCCATTCCAAACGGGCTAAATTGTTCTTCCTGACCGCAATGGTCAGGTTCCAGTAGCTAATGGCGTTGTTCAAACCGGCATAGCCGGATCATTTCCATTACTAAACCTGCATAAAACAATACTTGAATATAATATCATATTGAAAAAAGCTTCGTCAACTGATCCAAAAACTTTATTTATTTCTCCTGTCTAATATAGTACAATGTTGAATAGTCCATAATACAGCGGTGAACAGGCTGTTGCCGCGGGGAAGCCGGAGAAAAAACCGGCCTTAAAGGTCGGTGGTCTGCTTTTTTGGCAACGCTGTGAGCTGCGGCATTCCATCATTGGCACCAGTCTCCATGCGGCATTCATGCCGGCTCTTGATACCGGTGCATATCCGTATGCCCCGAGTTAGGGGTTACAGAGCAATTGCAGGATATCGGTTGCCCGGCCGCCCAGACCGTTAATCCGGCTGACATTATGTATTATTATGCCTGTGCCGGACAAGGTATGGACGAAGAATAACGCGATAAGCGTTTGCGCATGAACAGACCAGATAACATCTTGGTGCAAGATGTTCGTGTATCAAGCTAGGAAGGGGAATTCTCACTTGAGTATACGTTCTTTAAATGGAACAGATTTCACCGCAATGGTACTTGCCGGAGCGGAACAACTTGGACAGCATGCAGAGCACGTCAATTCCCTGAATGTTTTCCCTGTGCCGGATGGTGACACGGGAACGAACATGAATTTGACAATGAGTGCAGGAGTGGCAGAGATTAAACGTAAGAGTTCTGCCTCCATCGGAGAAGCTGCCGGTATTTTATCAAAAGGCCTGCTTATGGGTGCACGGGGGAATTCCGGAGTAATATTATCGCAATTGTTCCGCGGATTCAGTCGTTCAGCTGCTCCTTACGAGGAACTGAATACACTCCAGTTCGCCGCAGCCCTGCAGAACGGTGTGGACGCAGCTTATAAAGCCGTAGTGAAGCCCGTTGAAGGGACCATTCTTACCGTAGCCAAGGAAGCGGCGAAACATGCCAGCTACTACGCAAGACGGACGAATGATATAACTGAATTAATGAATGAAGTATTGTTAAAAGCAAAAGAAGCACTGGCAATGACTCCGGAATTGCTGCCTGTATTGAAACAGGTCGGTGTTGTGGATTCGGGCGGTCAGGGGCTTGTATATATTTACGAAGGCTTTATGGACGTTCTGCTGCAAACGGATGGGGCAAGTCGTACATCCTTCCAGAGAGACGTGCAACCAACCGTAGCGGCATCTGCATTGAAACCAGCTGCACCGTCAGAAGTGGTTTCTGCGAAGCCTGCACAGCAGGTAATCGTGCCGGAGATGCCAATGTCTGCCCAAGCACGACTGGAAACGGAAGATATTGAGTTCCTATATGACATGGAGTTCTTTATTAACCGTGAGCTTGGAGAGAACGCAGGTGTTGCATTTGATGACGAAGCATTCCGGAAAGCGTTGTCAGTTAACGGGGACTCCATCATTATTATTGCTGACGATGAAGTGATTAAGGTTCATGTGCATTCCAAGACACCTGGGGATGTATTAAATCTGGCTCTCCGTTATGGAGAAATCACACAAATTCACATTCTCAATATGCGTGAGCAGCATCGTGATCTGCTGACTGCAGGTATGGACATTGCGCCTTCGCCTGAGCTGTTCGCAGAGATTCCTCCTGAAGCGACGCGTAGCGTGGAAAAAGCTGTGCTCCCAGCAGACGAGATGGCACCATATGGTTTCATCGCGGTATCTTCTGGTGAAGGCATTGCGGAGATTTTCCAGAGTCTCGGCGTGGATGTTGTTCTGTCTGGTGGACAGACGATGAATCCGAGCACTGAAGATTTTGTGAAAGCGGTGCGTTCGATCGCGGCAGAACAGGTATTTATTTTGCCGAACAACTCCAATATTGTACTTGCTGCGCAGCAGGCTCGCGAGTTGCTTGAAGATGAGCGTCGAATTATTGTGATTCCGAGCAAGACGATCCCTCAGGGCATGGCAGCGGCTTTTGCTTTCCAGGAGGATGAATCTGCGGAAACCAATCGTGACCATATGCTTGAGGCGATTAGCCGGGTACAGTCCGGTCAAGTGACTCATGCGGTCAGAGATACACAATATGACGAGCTTGATATCAAAGCTGGACACTATATCGGTATCCATAATTCCAAGATCGTGGCAACGGATGAAAGCATGCTGCACGCATGTGAAGGCCTGCTGCAACAGATGATGGAGAGCGGAGATGAAGTAGTGACCATCCTTGAAGGGGACGAGGCCACCCCTGAGATTACCGCTGCGCTTGTCGCATGGCTTGAAGAACAATATCCTGATGCTGAGGTAGAGGTGCATCTTGGAGGACAGCCGGTTTATTATTATTTGTTCTCTGTAGAGTCCTAATAGAGGTTGTTCAAAAAGTTCCCAGTTAACTTTTTGAACATGCACTAATAGCACTTAAGCAAAGAGGAGGAAATCTGATGAGCCACAAGGTTGCGATCGTAACCGATAGCACGGCAGATATACCGGAAGAACTGATCCATAAATACGGGATTTATGTTGTTCCGCTGCGTGTTTTGTTCGGGGAGGAAGCTTATGCAGACGGCGTTGATCTGACTTCGGAACAGTTCTATGCAAAATTGGAGAAGGTATCCGTGCTGCCTACAACCTCACAGCCTTCTCCCACCGATTTTATGAATATCTATAACACATTGTTGGATGAGGACCCAGAGCGGCCCATTGTATCGATTCATTTGTCTTCCGGCATGAGTGGTACCTATCAATCGGCACTGCTTGGCAAATCGTTGCTGGAACGTGAGGGAGACATAACGGTACTGGATTCGAAGTCTGCATCCTATGGATATGGTTTATTGGTCGTACAGGCTGCCGAGCTTGCTGAACAAGGCAAGTCCGCTGCGGAGATCGCTGCGGCTGTAGCAGCCATGCAGCAGAGCCGCAAGCTGTTCTTTCTTGTAGATACATTAGAGTATCTGCAGAAAGGCGGTCGGATAGGCAAGGCTGCGGCCATCTTGGGAACACTGTTGAATATTAAACCGATCTTGTCCATTGATGAGGAAGGCGTTATTTACGCAGTGGAGAAAGTCAGAGGTCACAAAAAAGCCATGGCACGCATTATTGAGCTGTTTCAGCAGGATCTGGCGGGTCAACGTGTTAATCTTGCGGTAGGTCATACCGCAGACCCTGGATCGGCGATCGCTTGTGCAGAGCAATTACGCGGGCATTTTACACTGAATGAAGTGGTATATACCAATATTGGGGCCGTCATTGGCAGCCATGTTGGGCCAGGCGTAATTGCCATCTTTATGTGGCCTGTTCCGGAATGAGGGATTAGACATGAAATGGGAAGAAATATCGGTAAAACAAATTAGCGGCGTGAGTGCTCTCAAAGAGGGAGAGCTTCACGCCTTTGGCATCTCTACTGTAAAAGACTTGCTTGAATATTACCCGTTTCGTTATGAGGATTATCGGCTGCGTTCGCTCAGTGAAGTGAAGGACGGGGATAAAATTACGGTACAGGGTAAAGTGATGGGTATCCCGGTGTTGCAACGTTATGGCAAAAAGTCACGTCTTACCTGTAAAGTGATGACGGAAGAATGGATGATCTCAGCCACCTGGTTCAATCGGCATTTTCTGAAGGAGCAGCTTACGCCCAATCGGGAGATTGTCATTACAGGGAAATGGGAACAGAAACGTATGCAGATGACCGTAACGGATTCGGAATTCCCGGATAAAGGGGAAGGGCGTTCGGGCACGCTGCAGCCTGTGTACTCCGTAACCGGCAAGCTTACGCAGTCCTGGATGCGCAAAACGATTAATCAGGGGTTAGTCCAATTCGGGGAAATGATCCCCGAAATTCTGCCTCAATCACTCATGAAGAAATATGGATTCATGGCTCGCAAACAGGCGATTGCCGGGATTCACCGTCCGCAGGATAACCGGGAAGGCCAGCAGGCCAGACAACGGATGGTGTATGAGGAGTTATTTTTGTTTCAACTCAAGATGCAGGCCTATCGTGCATTGAACCGGGATCGTATGGATGGTGTAGTACACACAACGGATAATACGACGATTCGGGAGTTCGTTCGCAGTTTGCCATTTGAACTGACGGATGCGCAGAAGAAGGTAGAGCTTGAAATTCTGCATGATATGCGTTCACCGTATTCGATGAACCGGTTGCTGCAGGGAGATGTAGGCTCAGGTAAAACGGTTATTGCAGCGATTGCGCTGTATACGACCGTTCGTTCCGGTTTTCAGGGGGCTCTGATGGTCCCTACGGAGATTCTGGCAGAACAGCATATGCGCTCACTGCAAAAGCTGTTTGAACCCTTTGGCGTAACTGTGGGTCTGTTAACGGGCAGTGTGAATGGACGGAAGCGCAAAGATCTGATTGCATCCTTGCAGATGGGGATGATCGATATCGTTGTCGGTACACACGCTCTGATCCAGGAGGATGTATTTTTCCGCGATCTGGGTCTTGTCGTTACGGATGAACAGCATCGCTTCGGTGTGAATCAGCGCAGCGTTTTGCGGCGTAAAGGCTATAACCCGGATGTGTTAACGATGACGGCGACGCCGATACCGCGAACACTGGCGATTACGGCTTTTGGTGATATTGAGGTATCGACCATCTCGGAACGTCCAAAGGGACGGATTCCAATCTCAACGTACTGGGTCAAGCACGACATGATGGACCGGGTACTTGGTTTTATTTCGCGAGAAGTGGACCAGGGACGTCAGGCCTATCTGATCTGTCCGCTCATTGAAGAGTCGGAGAAGCTAGATGTACAGAATGCGATTGACCTGCATATCCAGATGCAGCAGAACTTTCCGAAGTACCGTGTAGGTCTGCTGCATGGACGGATGACAGCTGGCGAGAAAGAAGAGATGATGCGGGACTTCTATAGCAACGAAATTCAGCTCCTGGTCTCCACAACGGTTGTGGAGGTCGGGGTCGATGTGCCTAACGCAACGCTGATGGTTATTATGGATGCGGACCGCTTCGGTCTGTCGCAGCTGCATCAGCTTCGTGGCCGGGTGGGTCGGGGCGCTCATGCCTCCTATTGTGTGCTTATTGCTGATCCCAAGACAGAAGTTGGGCAGGAGCGCATGAAGGTCATGACGGAAACTGAAGATGGATTCGAAGTATCCCGTCGAGATCTGGATCTGCGGGGACCGGGGGATTTCTTTGGCACCAAGCAAAGTGGATTACCCGAGTTCCGTCTTGCCGACATGGTTGCGGATTTTGCCGTATTGGAGCAGGCCCGAGATGATGTGTCCAGCCTGATTGCGGATGCGAACTTCTGGACGTCTGTTGACTACGCTCCTTTACGTGACTTTTTACAGCAGCAGCAAGTATTCCAGGGTGATCTGATCGATTAATCGGGGCTGTAGATGTGTGGTTTTCCACATTTTCCGTGGGAAAATGTCAAGTGTACAGGCCCTCCTGTCATATGAATAAGAAGTGAGTTCATTATTCAGGAGGTGCTGTACGTTTTGGGTTACCAACAATATGGAATCAGTCCGCAGCTGGTGGAGCGGATCAAAACAAAGATGAAAAATCCCGCTGTCAAAGAGCGTATCAAAAAGTTGATAGATGGGGTCACCAAGTCTGATTTGCAGGATAAGGCCAAGGTGAGAAGGTTGGTCAAGTCGTCAGCGCTCATTTTGAATGAGAATTTTTCTACGACTCAGGAGGAACAATTTGTTGCTTTTGTTCTTGCGCAGAAGATTGATCCAAACAATACGTTTCATTTGATTAAGTTGTGGGGCATGTTTAGGTAGGGATTCGATGGAATGTTGGGTGGTATAAAATGAACTACTGGGTGTTACACGTGGCCACTCCGAGTGCAGTACCATCTTCCAATCGCTGTTATCCCCGGATTTTTTTGAATTACCCTTTGAAAGGGTAAAATCCGGTGATAAAGGCGAGCGCTTCGCTTCTCCAGATTGGTTCTGCACTCTCCGTTACTGTGTAACTGGAAGTTCATTTTATAAAAACCAAATTACATCGAATGTGAATGTGTATGAAGTAATTATAGTGGATGGGCGGTTCATAAGTCAGCAAGATGACTTATGAACCGCCCTTTTGTTTGTTTAAGGCAGTGAGAGCCATATGGTATTGTGAATATTAAGGAGGATTTATGGATTTATGCAGAAATGGAGTGCTAGAAATCGTCAATCAATGGTAGATAAATATGGAGTACTGAGGCATGTCCGAGGGAATTAGAGGATAATTGACGATATAGAAATATATTCCAACATATGGTACCATGAGCTTTGCTCCTTTAAAAATGGAATGTATTGAACAGGTGATTACATAGAGAAGCGAAGAACTGCTTTACAGGAGGTTAAATATGATTGATCCACTTTTCCAAACTCAAACAGAGTCACAATTAAATTTATTAAGTGAAATCAGTACAATATCTGCAACAATGAAAATTGATTTTTGGTTACGTGGCGGATGGGCAATTGATTTTTTACTAGGTAAGGTCACCCGTCTACATGACGATATAGACTTGATAACTTGGATACAATACCGAGATCAGTTAGAGTCGGCTCTTGTCGAAGCTGGATATGAACAGGTTACCGTCAAAGAAGAATTTCGAGGTAGGCAATCCGATTTCCAGAAGGATGGCGTAGACATCACTTTTTGCTATATAACCACATCGGAGGATAGAAGCATTATTATGAACGGCTTACCTGAGTGGGTCTGGCGGTTTGATTCCTTGTTACCACAACGTTTTATGTTGAACGGAATATCAGCTTATGTCTTGAACCCTAGGCAGCTCTTGGAAGAGAAAGAGGTTTACGAACAGATTGGCAGGATACCACGGCCAAAAGACGTAGAAAGCAAAAAGGTTTTACATCGTATCATAGCAGAGTTAAATTGACTGTTCGAACCAAAGGTTTAGTTCTAACTTTCAGAAAACCACTCCATTTTGTGAGGAGTGGTTTCTTCTTTATATTTGCCGGGGAAAAGTTGCTTATGAAACACCTATTTGCAGATTCTAAACGGATTTTATTTGAATTATCATCTAAATTGTTCTATGAGCTGTCGATAGGAGCTGCTTGATAAATAGTTCTCCATGAATTGTAGATCCAGATTTTTCAACTTAATGACCTCGCTGATTGCTTTGACGCGATCTGAATTCTTTTGTTCATAACTGGAGTTCAGCTGCAATCCTAAGGTGACCACGGGAATCAGCATTCCAGAAAACTCCTCATATCTTTTTAATTCCCAGACTACAGGGCTTAATTCAAGGTATTCGTCCTACACGGTGTTGGCAATTTCAATAATGACACTATAAATGTTAGTCGGGCAAAAGCCCATTTCTCTCTATCGTTATTTATCATAAAGGTTGGTAAGCGCTTTGTAGAAACCTAATTTTTGTTGAATAGAAGGGAGGGATTTGTTTCGGGCAAATAATCTATAAATAAGTTGGCGATTTTATCAACATCACAGTTTTGTTTGACCAAGATATCAATATCATTCGGCCGGAAATTGTTACAACCTTGAATCAAAGAAGCTGTTGAACCAGCTATAATCCAATCCAGATCTGTATAAACTGAAACTCGGTCAGAGATAACTTTCAAAACCTGCTGGATTGTTGTTATCATTTTATCCTCCGTTGATTGCTGAACTAGTTATAAATAATCCTTATTAACAAAATCTTTTGCAGGTCCTCTAGTGTCATCCCATCACTCTTTATTCTTAACAAAAAAAGGGCTCGTAGCTATTAAGGATGCAATAAATACTAAAATTAAAATGGCATTAGAAGGTACTGTTTCGTATATGTAGTTTTCAACTATTAGTACGAGGATCGAAATACTTAAAATCACTCTCAGCCCATGAGCAGACGAGCGATTAGGGTTTTGGGTACGTTTCGAGATAAAGTAAATGATGTACCACAAACCACTAAAAAGCAGGAGTAAGCCTAACAGTAGCATTACAAACATTTAAATACACCTTTCTTAAATAAATTTCAGTTAATTAATTAGCATAAAGTTCCAATTAATTATAACACAGTGGATTTCTGGAAGTAGAGTTTTATGTGTAGGAAAGTGAAGCTTTGTTGGCAGGGAAGAGAAAGGTTTGGAGAAAAATGAATTCCGTATTGTCTGTTCAATAGGTTAGCGACTTTAGTCATCTTATTTTCACAGGATCGACTTTGCTTTCCTCCTATTGGAGCGGTAAACTGTTGCATACAAGCTTATATGGAAATCAAAGTGAGGAAAACGCTGCTGCGATGAGGGGCGTTTATTTTTGACGGATGTGGAGGAAGTCAGATTGACGGAGATGTTTACGATGCTGCTGGGGCTGTTTGAACGGGCGGCACTGCTGATTATATTTTTATTCTTTCTATCGAGGATACCGCGGTTTAGACAGATTTTGCAAAAGGGAAAATTGAGATGGCAGGAGTACATTGCGGTTACGTTGTTATTCTGTGCATTTGCCATCTTTGGTACGTATACCGGTATTAATGTGGAAGGCTCGCTGGTGAATGTGCGCATTATTGCGATCATGTCTGGCGGCATTCTGTTTGGAGCGCCTGTGGGCATCATTACGGGGATTGTCTCCGGGGTGCATCGGTATTTGATCGATATGGATGGTGTCACGGCGATTCCGTGTCTGATTACGAGTATCCTTGCAGGTCTGGTCTCCGGGTATATACATAAGTATACGCCTAAGTCGAAGCGTTGGATGATCGGTATTGCGGCGGGAATGATCTGTGAGGCGCTTACGATGCTGCTTATCCTGCTGTATTCCTATCCCGATCCTCTGGGTGCCGATATTGTCTCGAAGATTGCGCTGCCGATGATATTGGGTGAGGTGAACATTGGACTGATTGTGCTGCTGGTGCAGAGTGTAGAAGGGGAAAAGGAAATGATTGCAGCTCGTCAGGCTAAGCTGGCGCTGGAGATTGCTAACAAGACCTTGCCGTACTTCCGTTCCATTGATGAAGACTCTCTGCGGAAGATCTGTCGGATTATTCAGGAGGATATTCAGGCGGATGCGGTTGCGATTACGGATACTCGAAATGTACTGGCTTATGTGGGATTTGGTGAGGAACGATATCACATCGGTAATGAAATTATTAGTGAGATGACGAAGAAGACAATCTCCAGCGGAGAGATTACGATCAGCAATGATGTCATTGACGAGAAAACGCCAGATATCCACTCCCTGCTCATCATTCCGCTCAAAGAGCGGGGCGAAGTGACGGGTGCCCTGAAAATCTATTACCGCAAAGCGTACAAGATTACGTATCCGTTGCAAACGATGGCTGTGGGCCTGTCCCAGATTATTTCCACCCAGATGGAAGTATCACGTGTGGAGGAGATCAAGGCTGCCGCCAATAAAGCGGAGCTTCGTGCATTACAGACCACAATTCATCCTCATTTTCTATTCAATGCGCTGAACGCGATTGCCTCATCGATTCGAACCAAGCCGGATCGGGCGCGCGAGCTGATTGTGAATCTGTCTGGATATATGCGTTATAACCTGGAGCTATCGGATGAGCTTATTGATATCCACAAAGAGCTGGAGCAAGTCCGCAATTATGTGGAAATCGAGAAGGCGCGCTTCGGCAGCAGGCTTAACGTGATCTATGATATTGATGAGGTGGCTGTGCACATTCCAAGTCTGGTCATTCAGCCGCTTGTGGAAAATGCCATTATTCACGGTATTCTCAAGGTAAAGGGACCCGGGACCGTACGGATTCGGGTACAGGACTATCCTGACTTTGTGCGAATTGGGGTCAGTGACACAGGAGCAGGCATTGGAGCCGACATTATTGAGCGTGTATACCATGACCGGATGCCAGCCAACCAGATCGGGTTGTACAACGTGCATCGGCGGGTGAAGCTCATTTATGGACAAGGGTTAACGATTACTCGGCTGGATCAAGGAACTGATATTTTATTTGATGTACCCAAAGGAGATGTAGTGACAAGGTGATGAACTGTTAATGAGAGCTCTTATTGTTGAAGATGAAATTCCGGCCAGTGAGGAACTGAATTACTTGATACAGGAACATAGCCAAATTGAAGTGGTGGATTGTTTGGAAGATGGACTGGATGTGCTGAAGTTTCTGCAGGAGCAGGAAGTCGACGTTATTTTTCTGGATATAAATATCCCTTCGCTGGATGGCATGATGCTGGCACATCATATTGGGAAGTTTGCGAGCAAGCCATATATCGTATTCACAACGGCGTACAAGGAACATGCCGCTGAAGCGTTTGAGCTGGAGGCGTTTGACTATATTCTGAAGCCCTATGATGAGAAACGAATTGCCACGATGCTGCATAAACTCGAAACGGCGTTCAAACGAGATCATGAGCAGGACGAACGTGAACGTGGCAGTGATGATGGACCGATTCACAATACGGCTCAAACAAACGATGAATGGTCTGCATCAAATCTGCAGGCGCGGGAATCCAATGCCCAGACGCGACGACGCATCAATCTGCTGCGCAATGACAATATTATTGTGACTGACACCGCCGATATTTATTATGCGGAAGCTCAAGAGAAAGTGACAAAGGTGTATACCAAAAACGGTGAGTTTACGATGCCGGTCAGCATTTCGGATTTTCACGGTCGATTGCCGCAGGAAACCTTTTTCCGCTGCCATCGTTCTTACGTGGTGAATTTGTCTCAAATTCGTGAAATTGTGCCCTGGTTTAACAATACGTACCTGCTTCGTTTACGTGATCTGGAGGCTGAAGTGCCCGTTAGCCGGGGCAAAGTCAAAGAATTCAGGCAGCTCATGCGCATCTAGAGGCATTTCATTCCGCATCTGATGCAACTCATGCTCAAATCGGTGTAATGAATCCCCTTTCATGTATGATTAGCTTGTGAACGCATTCATATATATGACATCGGCAAAGGGGAGATCACGATGAAAGCAGCTATTTCATCCGCACCTAATTCAGCATCTACAACTATGAAAATGAACCGCTGGCTTATTGTACTGGGTACCATTATTGTACAAATGGGTCTCGGAACCATCTACACCTGGAGTTTATTTAATCAACCGTTGTCTGATCGTTTCGGATGGGACGTCAGCTCGGTCGCGATAACTTTTTCGATTACCAGCTTTGCTTTGGCATTTGCCACACTATTTGCAGGTCGACTGCAAGAACGATGGGGGCTTCGTCGCCTGATTCGGGTAGCCGGAGTTGTGCTGGGTCTGGGACTCGTGCTCAGTTCTCAAGTGAGTTCGTTGACACTGCTCTATATTCTGGCCGGATTTGTGGTTGGATTCGCGGATGGTACGGCGTACATTACTTCCCTGTCCAACCTGATCAAGTGGTTCCCTGAACGAAAAGGTCTGATCTCAGGTATTTCGGTCGGGGCCTTTGGTACAGGCAGTCTGTTGTTCAAATACGTGAACTCGGCATTAATCGGTGCTGTTGGTCCTGCTCAAGCTTTTATGTACTGGGGCATTATTGTACTGGTATTAATTGTAGGCGGCTCGTTCCTAATCCGTGAAGCGGTTGTACGTGAACAAGCTCCGGCTGCAAGCAGCACGGACGGTGGGAAGCAACAAGTAACACGTCATGATTATACGGTCAAAGAAATGCTGCGTACGAAAGAAGCTTATATGCTGTTCGTTATTTTCTTCACGGCATGTATGAGTGGA
Source organism: Paenibacillus sp. LK1 (assembly GCF_002750415.1). Classification (NCBI taxonomy): domain Bacteria; kingdom Bacillati; phylum Bacillota; class Bacilli; order Caryophanales; family Paenibacillaceae; genus Paenibacillus; species Paenibacillus sp. LK1. The sequence continues at coordinate 210,956 of NZ_PEII01000010.1, read as the reverse complement.
CTGTATCTGATTGGTATTGTGAAAGACATCGGTGTTCAGTTGGCAGGTCTTAATGTGGCTACAGCTGCGAATGCGGTGGCGATGGTTGCCATCTTTAACACCGCTGGACGTATCATTCTGGGCGCGCTGTCGGATAAAGTAGGACGGATGAAAGTTATTGCCGGAGCACTGCTGGTTACGGCTGTTGCCGTAATGACGCTGAGTCTGGTACCGCTGAGCTTTGGCATCTTCTTCGCCTGTGTGGCCGCTATCGCGTTCTGCTTTGGTGGGAATATCACGGTCTTCCCGGCGATTGTGGCAGATTACTTTGGACTGAAAAATCAGAGCAAAAACTACGGCGTGATCTATCAGGGATTTGGATTTGGTGCCCTGGCTGGATCGTTTATCAGCGCCCTGCTGGGTGGATTCCATCTTACCTTTATTGTGATCGCTGTACTGTGTGCCGTCTCGCTCTTGCTGGCGTTGATTATTACGCCTCCGGGTCAAGGACGTCGTACACGCCAACGGGAACAGCAGATGAATCTTAACCCTTCATCCCGGGCAAGCTGATCGTAGTGGGGATTAGTTCTATTTTATAAAAAGCAAGCTGGCGGTCTCTACGGAGGCCGCTTTTTTGGTACCGGCTCAACCTGAGAGGGATGAGACTTCTGTACATGAAGTGGTTGTGTGCAATGCATACTTTGCTTCTGGTATACTCTAGGTGAAATAAAAAGAGCAAGTCCTTATTAGCCATTTGGAGGAGGTATGTACGTCATGAATTTCTTGAAATATGCACCATCTGATTTTGCTGATTATTATGCACTTGTGTCCAATATTGAAGTCATGCAACAGATTACCGAACGTGCTCTGCCTGAGCATGAAGCTACGGCGGAATTTGAATCCATGCTGAACTATAATCTCGGCAACAATTGTGGCTATTATCGGATATCTGGTGAAGATGGGGTAGGCATGGCCTACGCGAAACTGATCCCGGATGAATCCGATCCGTCCCGGGCGGAGATGGGTTACATGATTCTGCCGGAGCATTGGGGGAAAGGACATGGGACTTCCATCGCAGCTCGGCTGATTATTCAGGCACAGGCAGCGGGAATTGGTGTACTCTATGCGGTTATCGATCCGTCCAATGCGGCATCACGTCGAATATTGCTCAGACAGAACTTTGTATCCACATGGGTTGGGGATTATCATGGGTTACCCGGCGAGATTCTGGAGCTGAATCTTCAGGTGAAGCGGTAAGGGATCAGGCTTGCGGGTAATACATACTATACCGGGCATTTTGCATCACTTCGATGGGAAACTGTCATTCAGATGCGTGTGAAATGCTCATACAGAGATTTGGAGGAGATGGAGATGAGCAATGCTGCAATGGAACGTCTGAACCAGTTGCTGCCGGAATGGCTGGAGACCAGCCGTCTGCACACTGGACAGGGGAAAGTCGCTTCTTATATTCCCGAGTTGTTCAAGGCTTCACAGGATGAACTGGGTATACATATCATGAACGCCGAAGGCAATCATGTATCAGCCGGAGACTGTGGTGTCCCGTTTACGATGCAAAGTATCTCCAAGGTATTTACACTCATTCTGGCCCTGATGGATCATGGGGAGGAAGCGGTCTTCTTTAATGTAGGAAAAGAACCTACCGGGGATGATTATGATTCCATGATCAAGCTCGAACTGGTCGAACCGGGCATTCCGTTTAATCCATTGATCAATGCGGGCGCGATTACGGTATCGTCCCTGATTGCTGGGGATTGTAAAGAGGAGAAGTCACGGCGCATTTTGGAATTTTTTCGCAAGCTGGCTAATAATGATCGGCTGGACTATAACGAGTCGGTATACCAGTCCGAATCGGAGACAGGCCATCTGAACCGCTCGCTTGGTTATTTTCTGAAGCACAATGGTGTGCTCAAGGATGACGTCGAAGATGTGCTTGCCGTCTATTTCCGCCATTGCTCCATCGAGGTGACTTGTGCGGACCTAGCCCGTATGGCACTGGTGCTTGCTTATGATGGGACAGATCCCATCACCGGGATTGAGCTTATTCCTCGTCGTTATGTACAGATCGCCAAGACATTCATGACTACCTGCGGTATGTATAATGCATCAGGCGAATTCGCGATTCAGGTCGGGTTGCCTGCCAAGAGTGGAGTGTCGGGTGGGATTCTGACTCTGGTTCCAGGCCAGTTTGGCATCGGTCTTGTAGGTCCGGCTCTGAATCGGAAAGGAAACAGTATTGCAGGTGTGCATCTGCTTGAGCGTCTTTCCAAGGAATTTGACTGGAGTTTCTTCTAATTAAGTCATCTCTATACCCTTCCAAGTAGCCGATGAAACACCAATCCGTCCTTTTGCTTCTTTGGAACGACATGGTCTAATAGGAATGGGCTTATCGGCTGCTTCAGTCTTGGTTCAGAATGTGTAGGAAAAGGGTCCTGCATAGCAATGGCCATGCTGCATCTATTCCGGTATACCCGCAACCCCAGACCGCATCATTCATTCGCGAGTACCACATCCGTAATAAGATTCATCTGAATGTCCCGGGTTCCGCTCTCCATCAGCAGCTTAAGGGTACGAGCAGGGGAGTCCAATCGAAGCACCTGTCCGGTAAAACAGATATCATCATGTTCATGGAACAGGGTGATGGTGACTGCATCCCCAAGCAGCATGGAGTTACTAAGTAAACGGGACATTTCTTCCGCTGCCTGGGCATCCAGGGATGGACGGGTACGGGGAGCAAGCTGCTCCTGATGAATGATGTAGGCTTCCCGATGTTCGGGAAGCATCATGCGCGATGACTCAAAAATCCCGTTTTGCTGTAATTTTTTACTCATTTATAGTGACCTCCAATTTTATGAGAACGGTCCTGTGCCTGCGCGGACGAGCAGAGCGAGGAGGCCCGCATGATCGCGGTTTCTCCGAACTTTCGCTTGATGTCATCCGTGGCACGTTCCAGTTCTCTTTTGCGTTCGCGGTCATCGAACCAGGACAGCTGTACCTCGGAATCAGGCACGAGCCCAGTCAATGACACGCTGATGCGGCGAATGGGTAATCCGTCCCAATGGCGCAGAAACAGAGCTGTTGCCGCATCGTACACTTCATCCGTGATATTGGTTGGTTCATTGACCTTCATCTGGCGGGAGAAGCCGGTTGGACGATCGTAATCCTGCCCCCGGCATCCTACAGAGACGACATGGCCCATGAGCGATTTGTCCCGGGAACGCCGGCTGACCAGCTCTGCCAGTTCGAGCAGCACCACCTTGATATCTGCCCACGATTCATAGTCCCGAGGCAATGTCATTTGATGTCCAATGCCCTGCTGCTGGTGAGCATATGTCCCGGGTTTTACTGGAGAATCATCGATTCCGCGGGCAATACGCCACAATACCTCACCATTTACACCCCAACGTTCTCTAAGCCGGGACAATGGAGTCTGCGCCAAATCACCGATCGTATGAATCCCCATCTTATAGAGATGCTGCCCCATCCGGGAACCGACCATAAACATGTCTCGAACAGGTTTATTCCACAACGTTGTCTGCATGTCCTTGCGGGGCAGTGTATAGATGCCTCCTGGGACTTTTTTGGCATACAGATCACAGGCCATCTTGCTGACAACCTTGGTGTCGCTGATGCCGACGCGGATATAGACGCCAGTCTCATCCATGACCCTGTCCTGGATGCTGCGGGCAATCGTTTCAGGACTGCCGAACAGATCTAAACTTCCGGTGACATCGAGAAACTGTTCGTCAATGCTATACGGTTCAACCAGATCGGTATAGGACTGAAGAATACGGGTAATGTGTAGGGAAACACGAATATATTCGGCCATCCGGGGACGAATGACGACAACATCGGGGCATTTGGCAAGAGCCTCACCCAGCCGTTCTGCTGTAGTAATTCCATAGGACTTGGCAAGTGGGCAGGCTGCCAGAATAATGCCTGAACGGCGTGCAGGATCTCCCGCAACAACAAGCGGACGGTCTCTGTATTCAGGATGTGCAGACTTCTCCACACTGGCATAAAATGACTGGCAATCGGCCAGCATAATGACACGTCCGTCTTTGCGGGGCATAGTACTTCTCTCCTTTTATTCATGATTCGGCTGCTTCTGTACAGCGATGGGGTTCATTCAGCCAACGTTATTTTACAGTTTATTTACAGTATGGAACAAGTGTTCCTATTTTATAAGCATATCCGACAATGCCAGATGCGGCAACCGGAATTATTTTGCAATTTGGACACAAATATTGGATGGACCTAATAGAGTCAAAATTTAGGAAATAAGATGTATTTTTTTACATTTCATGTAAGAGATCCGTGACTTCCGGGTGATGACCGGGTGTTCATTGGGCTTTATGTAAAAGTAATATAAATGGGCACAGTCCTATAGGGGGGGACTGATGTCCTTTTTTCATTTTCTGCACTTTTCAGAAAACCTTGATAGGGCGCGGGTTTTCGAGGATACGTTATCGGACTATAGTATCAATTTTGTAATCTTTATGGTTAATACTGTAAAAATGTCCGCAACTTTAAAATATCATTAGCGTTTAATGGGGTAAGCGTTCAAGCGGAAACAGATCTCGCAATCCGCGTTGCATATAACAATAACGGGTAGAGATGTGCAAGGCTGGAAGAACTTCAAAGGACGGTTAAAGTGACATATATTCGTGCCCATGGAACATAAGAGCAAGAAGGGCTCCTGAATGCTAGTTGATGGCGCATTTTACGAATTATGGGCAGAATGTTGCAGTTCACGTTTGCTTCCATCAGCCTAGTTACAAATGCAGACACTTAGAGCTATAGTGAGAACTACACCGCTGACATCTCTACCCAAAGCGGACATCCGATGCGGCATTTCCCGTAGACCTTCATGTCATTTAAGATCCGCAGATGAAGCAGGATGCATACTAGAGAGGTGAGCAATTAAGAGCCATGAGCAGACGAAGACGAAGACGCTGGTTGCTAACGATGTTTGCAGGAGCGGCCGTAGTGACAGGCGGAATATTTGCCGGCTGGCACTATATGCAACCCCAGCTCGTTACGTACACAGCGGATAATGGCACGGAGATGAAATTCAAGACCGATGGAGACCGGTTCATGGAATATGGACCCGATGGTGCATGGCGGGAGATGTTCGTGAAAGGTGTGAACCTGGGCGCAACATCACCAGGACATTACCCAGGCGAGTTTCCGTTGACCAAAGAGGATTACTTAAAGTGGTTCCAGCAGATTGAGGATCTGGGGGCCAATGTCATCCGGGTGTACACGGTACATGAGCCGATTTTTTACAACGCATTGGTTGAGTATAACCGTGGCCGGGAGCAACCGTTATATTTTATACAGGGCATATGGTCGCCGGAAGAAGAGTTGATCGAGAAGCAGGATGCCTATGCTGACCATATTGAGCAGACGTTCAAGCAGGAGATTGAAAAGGCGGTATCGGCTGTATATGGGGATGCGGACATTCCCGATAAACCGGGAGAGTCAAGCGGCAAATACAAGACGAATGCCGGGAAATATCTAATGGCTTGGCATGTGGGGACCGAGTGGGACCCTTCGATGGTGAACAACACGAATGAGAGTCACCCCGATGTGCCGCAGTACAAAGGCGCTCATTTTTCCGGGACGCAGGATGCATCACCGTTCGAGAATTGGCTGGCAGAGCTGCTGGACTATACTGCCGTGTTGGAGAAGAAATATGGATGGGAGCATCCGATGACCTTCACCAATTGGGTTACCACCGATGTGCTGGATCATCCGGGTGAGCCGCTGTTTGAAGAGGATTTGGTGAGTGTGGATGCGCGACATATTCAACCGGAAGAGTGGCAGGGCGGATATTTTGCAGCATACCATGTGTACCCTTATTACCCGGACTTGTTCCATACGGACCAGACACTCCAGACGATCAAGGATGAGAACGGCGAGTACAACACGTACAAAAGTTATCTGCGCAAGCTCAAAGCCGAGTTTTCCGATATGCCTGTAATGATTACAGAGTACGGTGTACCGTCTTCGCTTGGAATCTCCCATCTGGGTATGGGAGGTCGGGATCAGGGCGGACATAACGAGGCCGAGCAGGGCGAGATCGACGCATCGCTGACTCAAGATATTTATGATGAAGGGTATGCGGGAGCGATTTTGTTCATGTGGCAGGATGAGTGGTTCAAAAAAACCTGGAACACGATGCCGCTCGAAATTCCTGCTGATCGGCGGGCCTACTGGCTGAACGTGCTGACGAATGAGAAGATGTTCGGTCTGCTCGCTATGGACCCCGGTAAGCAGGAACAGCTGACCATCGACGGGAGGCTGGATGACTGGAATGCGCTGAAGAAGGAAGAGGTCACCGTCTGGCAAGGTAAGGTAGACGGCATCAAGGAAATGAAAATGACCCATGATGAAGCCTACCTGTACATTGGCATGACGCTCGATCAACCTTTTGATCCAGACCAGACCTTGCTGCGCATCGGAACGGATACGCTGGATGGTGGGAATCAGCCGGGTACGAGACTTCCGGATCGAACGCTGAGTGATGGACTCGAAACAGTGATTACATTGGGGCAGGATGATGAATCACAAGTGGAGATCGCCAAGGACTATGACTTTAACCAGCGCCTCTACGGCAAGGACGGTTACGGGATGCTGCCCGAGGAGCAAGAGAATGCAGCAGATCCATTCCATCCATGGAACCTGGCGGTCAGCTTACGGATGACCCCACCGGATACCCGGTCCGCCCAACCGTTCATGAATGAGAAGGTTGGCACATTGAAACGGGGAACAACAGCTCCAGATCAATCCGATACCGATTCGTTAACCGCCTGGCAGTATAACGGTAATCAGGTCGAGATACGTATTCCATGGATGCTGCTTGGATTCGGTGACCCAAGTTCACTGCAAGCGATCAAGTATGGAGCGCTGAAAGGTGGGCGGGAATTCGAAACCGTCGCAGTCAAAGGTGTGACCCTGATTCCGTGGCTAATGGATCGTTCTACTGGAAATATTTCTTGGCCTGGTGGTGAACAGAAGACACTGGATGTGAAGACATTGCCTATATACAGCTGGCAGCCCTGGGAGCAGGTACAGTACAGTGAGCGACTGAAACTGAGCTACGAGGAAATGAAGAAACGGTATGAACAAATTCCAAGTTTTCAGACCGAATAAATGAGTATAAAGGAGGACCTTTTCACATGTTTCCGAATTTGGCTTTGGCTTATCTATTTCTATACATCTGTACGGCGCTCGTCGCTGTGGGGGTAATCCTGCTGTTTGCCATGAAAATGTCCCACAACGGCAAACGGCGCAAGATTGAGTTTTATAAATTAAAGCAGCGTGACTACTTTACGTATCTGCAGACGGCGTTGACAGAGGACAGTCCCTTGAGATTGCCACCTGGGAAGCTGGCCCCACTTGAGCGTCGGGTCATCCAGAGCAAACTTATTGAATGGATTGATCAGTTCAAGGGCGAGTATCGCAATAAATTGATTGTACTCTGCCGTGAATCCGGATTTGTTGAGCATGATCTGAAGGAACTGAGTCGTATTCGTTATGGACGCCAGATTGATGCGGCTTATCGCTTGGGCGGTATGCGTTGTCCAGAGGCCGTTCCAGGATTGATGGAATTGCTTAAGGATGAAAAGCCTGGCCCGATGGCCATTATGATTGGCCGTTCCATTGCAAGATGTACCACCCGTCAGGGTGAACTGAAAGACATGCTCGCGCTGCTGTTGACCAAAGGAAAATCGATTCATCATCTGGCAGCAGATATTTTGCTCGAAACCAGTCTGGATACAAGCAGAATTCTGATTGAACTACTGGAAGATCGCAATCCTGATTTTGTCAAAGTGGGATTGGTTGCGATGTGGGGACAAGCTGTGCCGGAAGTGATGCCTGCACTCGACAGACTCGTTGGCGCAGAACATCAGGATGTACGGGCAGAAGCAGTGAAGCTGTATCTTAGCGCAAGTCCAGCACTTCAGGACGAAACCATTCTGAAGCTCATGCAGGATTCGGACCCGGAGGTACGTGCCGAAGTGGTGCAGGCGCTCGGTTCGAAACATGCGGCAGGCAGCATTCCACTGCTGCGCAAAGCGCTGCGTGATGAAGATTGGGGAGTACGCTATAACAGTGCGGAGAGCCTGGGCAAGCTGGGTGAACCGGGATTTGAAGCCTTGTGTCAGGCCGCTGTGGAGGGCACAGGTGCTGAACGGGAAATTGCAATGCAGCAGATTGAGAGTACGATGCAGCACTCAGGAACAGACCACAAAGCCGTTGACCAGATGATTGCACATAACAAAAAAAGGCTGCTGTATGATCGGTACTTCGGTCCCGTACGTGGGAACCGGATAACAAGCAAGAAACGTACAGGTGTGGCTGCGGTAGGAGGGGATTACACTGCTTAGAGATCTACTATTAATCTACGGCATGGTCGCAATCTATTATGTCGTTGCCGTAAATACGCTTTACTTTTCCATTCTGGCCTTATCATTCCGTAACATTTGGACGATCTTCAGGCGATCGCATTATTCCAAATACAATACGTTGTCAGGCTCGGAGCTGGTACCATCGGTTTCCTTGCTGGTTCCCGCATATAACGAGGAACTGACGATTATTGAAAATGTGAACTGCCTGATGACGCTGAATTATCCAACATATGAAGTCATCGTGGTGAATGATGGTTCGAGCGATACCACCTTAAAGGTGTTGCTGGAAGAATATCGTCTAAAGCCGGTACCCAACACGAAGATTCGGGGCAAGATTTCCTGTCAGAAAATTCGCGGGATCTACCACAATCCGGAATTCCCCGACCTGTATGTCATTGACAAGGAGAATGGTGGTAAGGCCGATTCCCTCAATGCCGGAATTAACCTGTCTCATTATCCGTTGATTTCTTCCATCGATGCTGACTCTTTGCTGGAGAAGGATGCCCTGATTCGTATGGCTCGCATGTATATGGAGAATCCGGAAGAGACGGTTGCTATTGGCGGGGATGTACGGATAGCTAACGGCTGCAAAATCGAGAATGGGGCAGTGCAGGACGTTTCACTGCCTCGCAAGATTTGGCCGATGTTCCAGTCTATCGAGTATCTCAAAGCTTTTCTCGGCGGACGGATCGGCTGGAGTCACATGAATGGTCTGATTATCGTTTCTGGTGCCTTCGGCATGTTCCGCAAGGATGCGGTTATCGCGGTTGGGGGATACCGGGACGGTTATCCGGGTGAAGACATGAACATTATCATCAAGCTTCACCGTTATATGCTGGAGAACAAATTGAAATACCGCGTAGCTTTCTGCCCTGAAGCCGTGTGCTGGACACAGGCACCGGATTCCTATCGGATCTTGTCCAGTCAGCGCAAGCGCTGGGGACGTGGAAATCTGAAGAACATGATCGAGAATCGCGGCATGTTGTTCAACCCGAAATATAAAGTCATGGGCATGCTGACCATGCCGTACAACATCCTTTTTGAAGCGCTGAATCCGTATTTCCGCATTACCGGACTTCTCGCTCTCACGGGATATGTACTGATGGATATGACCCAGTGGCCGATACTTGTGCTCTTTGGATCGCTTAACATTGTGAGTGGTTATCTGCTCAGTGTGGGAGCCCTTGTGCTCGAGGAAATTGCATTCAAGCGGTATAACAAGCTATCGGATCTGGTCAAAATGCTGTTCTACTCCGCTCTAAAATTCGTCGGCTATCATCAGCTCGGCGTGCTGTGGAGATTGCAGGGGCATATCCAGTTCATGCAAAACAACAACTCATGGGGTACCATGACACGCCAGAGCTGGTCCGAGGAAGAAAAAACAAGCGAGGCGGCTTAAGCACAGCGTAATCAAAGTAATACAGCAGAAACAATATAGATAACCGAGGGAGAAGGGTGGAAAAGAACATGCCAAATACGGCGACATTGCAGCGTGAGGCTGCCGTTAATGTGTACCGCAGTGTAGAACAGGGATTGAAAGAAACGGGTGCCGAAACATGCGGCTTAATGTTCATCCATTGTGCAGGGCAGTCTCAGCCGGAGCAGCAGGTCAGGACACATCTGGAACAGACCAGTGAGTCTGCATTTCAGGTTTGGAAGGATGGAGCCACACAGGCGATTGCTGTCCTGCTGCCAGGGTTGACACTGGATGAGGTTCATTATGAAGGGCTTCGCATCAAGCATGAATTGCAGGAGACGGTACCTGGTGCCGATCCACAAATCACGCTGGCAAGTTTCCCGGCAGGTGAACGTCCTTCAAAGGCAACCATTCAACATATGGCTGAGTCCGCCAAGCTGGTAGACCCGTCGGAGATTCATATCTACACGCTGGACAAGACGGCAGACGAGCCGGAACGAATTTTGATTGTGGATAACGATCCGACGGTACGCGAGTTTCTGCAATTGCGTCTGAAGATGCAGGGGTACGAAACCTATGAAGCGGTGGATGGACTGGCTGCACTGGAATTGATTGAGAAAATCACACCTGACCTGGTACTGACCGAATTGAACCTATATGGCATTGATGGCCTGCCGTTCATTCAACATATCCAGAACCTGGATGTGGCTCAGCCGCCCAAAATCGTCGTATTGACGGAACAGCGTGTGGAACAAACGATCAGTCAATGCTTCCGCAGCGGAGTCGATGATTATATGACCAAACCGTTCTCACCTGTGGAACTGGATGCCCGAATCAGGCGTTGCCTGCATTAAACGCAACCACATAGCAAAGCGAAGAGAAACAGCTATCCTTCATTAATCTTTATTAGACAAACAAGTACATCTACAGACAAACATCTATCAAATGGATTCGTCAATCAACCAAACAAATACACTGCCCGGAGGGAATATCATGGAGAATCAACAATTCCACACATTACTGAATGCGATCGAAAATAAAGAAGCGGTGCTCGGCGTGGTCGGGCTCGGTTACGTAGGATTACCACTTGCGGTGGAAATGGTCAATCAGGGTTTCACGGTAATCGGGATTGATCTGGATGCATCCAAAGTGGAGAGCATCTATCAGGGAGATTCCTATATTCACGATATTTCGTCCGATGAATTGAAAAAAGTGATGCAAAGCGGCCGCTTCCAGCCTACAACGGATTACAGCATGCTGCGCGTGATCGACGCGTTGAGCATCTGTGTACCTACACCACTTAGTGAAAATCAGGACCCAGATACGTCTTATATCGAGACAGTGGTGGATCAGATTAAACTGCACATGAAACCAGGCATGCTAATTACACTGGAGAGCACTACTTATCCGGGTACAACGGAAGAACTGATCCAGGATGAGCTAGACAAAATCGGACACGAAGCAGGTAAAGACTACTTCTTGTGCTTCTCGCCTGAACGTGTGGACCCGTCCAACGGACGATTCACTACTTTTAATACACCAAAAGTAATCGGGGGCACAACTGAAGCTTGCCTCAAGCTGGGAACAGCGTTGTACAGTAAATACGTTGAAACGGTTGTACCTGTATCTTCACCAAAAGTGGCAGAAATGTCCAAACTGCTGGAAAATACGTTCCGCAGCGTCAACATTGCCTTTGTTAATGAAATGGCCATGATGTGTGACCGTATGGGCATCGATATCTGGGAAGTTATCGACGCAGCTGCGACGAAGCCGTTTGGATTCATGCCTTTCTATCCGGGCCCTGGCATCGGCGGTCACTGCATCCCGCTTGATCCGATGTACCTGTCCTGGAAGGCTAAAGGATTCCGTTTCTACAGCAAGTTCATTGAGCTGGCGCAATCCACCAATGACAATATGCCATATTATGTACTGAACAAAACATCAACCATTCTGAATGAGTACGCGAAATCGGTACGTAAATCCAACATTCTGTTGCTCGGTATGTCGTACAAGCCAAATATTGCCGATTTGCGTGAATCTCCAGGACTGGAAATCTATGAACAGTTCAAGGAAGGTGGAGCCAATGTCAGCTATTATGATCCACATGCTGAATCGTTCCGGGACAAACATGGCGAGACGGTTTATAGCGAAGCGTTCAATCTGGAGCAGTTCAAGAAGTACGATTGCATCGTGCTGATCACCAACCACAGCGATTTGCCTTACTTTGATATTGCCGAGATGGGTGTGCCAATTCTGGATACACGTAATGCGTTCAAAACGTATTCACATCCGCACATTTACAAGATTGGTCATTCGGTACAGCACCCTGTGCTTGAGCCAAGTGAAGCGTTGCTCGTCTGAGGAATATAACGAACAAGTGGGGCAAACTGTCGGTGAAGGCAAAATGGGCCATCTTGGCCCTGCTGTTCTGCCTGCTTCTTCTGCCCTGGCTACTCAAATGGTTTTCACATGAGGAACACAAAGCGACCTGGCTGTGGGACGCTTCCATTATTGCAGAGCAGACGCCTGAGATTATCTCCTTCTCCAAAGCGCAGGGTGTAGACACCATTTTCCTGCAAATTCAGGATGAGGTACCCGATGCGACATACCGCAAATTCATCGCGGCTGCGCGGCAGGCTGAGATCGAAGTACATGCCCTTAACGGTCATGCCGACTGGGCCTATACGGAGAAGCAGGAAGAGGGACTTGCGTTTATTGAAAAAGTACGGGCATATAATGCAGCTTCCGCCAAAAATGAACGCTTTGAGGGAATTCAGCTGGATGTTGAGCCTTATCAGCTAAAACGCTGGGAGAACGAGCAGAATAGCGTTATTGCGGAGTGGAGCGACAACATGAAGGCATGGACCAAAGCTGGTAAGGATGCCGGACTCTACATGAGCGCCGCGATCCCTTTCTGGCTGGATGTACGCGAATCGGCAGAAGGCGGAGGTACATTCAGCCGCTGGGTGATTGATCACTTTGATGCGGTAGCCATCATGGCCTATCGGGATAGTGGTCAGCAGATGTATGATCTGTCCAAGGAAGAGCTGGATGAAGCGGATGAGCTTGGCAAGAAGGTATGGGTTGGAGCCGAACTGGCTGATACGCATGAGGGTGATCATCTAACCTTTTTCAGCAAATCTATCACCAATATGGACGAAGAAATGAAGAAAGTGTTTGATCTCGGTGCTTCTCATTCCTCTTTTGCAGGTGTCGCAGTGCATCATTATGAAGCATGGTATGCAAAGGAAAACGGAATTCCGCTGGCTCGAAAGAGCGAGGAGAAGAAGTAGCGGCTGTATATATTAGGTATATGCAGTTTAAGAAAGAGCACTGTAATATGTAATGAGGAAAAGGCAAGTCTCCGATCAAGGAGGCTTGCCTTTTTTGCTATTCGTTAGCATGCGGCTGGCGACAAATCAGCTTTTATTGTTCTCGGCGGTTCGATATCTGTTGGGTGGCAGACCCACCTGCTTTTTGAACGCTTTGGAGAAAGAAAACAGATCAGGGTAACCCACCGAATGCGCTACTTCAGTTAACGTTAACGGGGTCTGAACAAGCAGCCGTTTGGCCTGATTCATTTTGAGACGTTGAATATACTGGACAGGAGACAGGCCGTAGGCTTTACGGAATTGTTTGGCAAAATGGGTCCGATCCACGCCAGCGTGAGAAGATACACCTTCCACGGTAATGCCGCCGGCAAAGTGAATATCCATGTACTCCTTGCCCTTTTGCAGCCAGGGTGTGGCAGAGTCTGGTTGAAGCACTCGGGTAGCAGGGGATTTGGCAATCCGGTCAAACAATCCGAGAAAACGGGTAAGTCGTCCCAGGTCGCTTGCGCCTCCCTGAGGTTTGCGAACCTCTTCCATAAAAGCACGCATGCCACTTGCCGTCTCTGGAGTAAGTACGCCTGAGCGATGCGGTGCGTCCGGAGTAAGCCCGATTCGTGCCAAAAGTTCAGCCGCATGTTTTCCATCAAAGGCAATGAAAATTTTGTGCAAAGATTCTTTTGGGTCAGACCAGTACTCATGGGTAACCTGTGGATACAGGCAGAAAGCATCACGGGCACGCAGGGAGTAACGATGTCCGTTCTGTATGAAAGTTCCCTCGCCCTCCAGAACAAAAATCAAATAATGAAAAGGGGTCGTTCGCGGGCCGATATGATAGTTGCTCTTGGCTATATTACGACCGATTCGAATCGGCCATGCTCCCCCGGCTTTCTCGAATTCAGACGGAGTAAAAAAAATAATATCCAAAAACTCGTGGTGGTCCTCCTTCATGCTCTCGATCATCAGGAACACCTCTTTAATATAAGTATAGTTTGTAATCTCTGAAAGTTTCTCTTATAACCTATTATACAGGTGGGTTTTGTAAATATTCAAGATCGAGAAGACCTATTCCTGTGAATTCACCACAAAATGACAAAATAAAATTACCGCGAAATGACATTGCTCACAGACAAATCAATTGTTATGATGTCCATACCTATTAAACCAAGTTAATTAATCGGCATTTGGGAGTGTACGTACTTATAAAATGATTAGAAATTAGGCGTACTTAAAAATAAGGTTTAACGAGTGCGAACGTAGTGAAGGGGACGAAATCGATTCTGAAGAAGCAACGCGTTCACCTTTATCTCCGGATTTTCCCCTTTGAAAAGGGAATCAAAAAAATCTGGAGATAACAGTGATCGAAAGAACGATTCGTAACCGGAACGGCCAATGTGCACAACACCGATCTTATTTTTAACATGAGACTTTATTTATAGAAGGGATTGACTTGCGTGAGCGAACAGGAAGAGATGAAGTTTGGTTGGTTTTTGCCTACAGCAGGAGACGGAAAATATGTAGGGGTTGCCCCGGAGCGTGAACCGAGCCTGGATTATTTGGTTCAAGTAGCGCAGACAGCGGAGACGGCAGGTTTTGAATTTGTATTGATTCCGACAGGTGGAGCCTGTCTGGATGCGTGGCTTGTGGGTTCGGCTGTCATGAGTCACACGAAAACACTGCGTCCGCTTGTGGCCATTCGCCCAGGTCTGGTCACCCCTGTATTGGCGGCACGAATGGGAGCGGCACTGGATCAACTGTCTGGCGGTCGTGCCATGATCAATGTGGTGACAGGCAGCTCGGTTCGGGATTTGGAGGAACTGGGAGATCCACTGGCTCATGCCCATGATGAACGTTATGAACGGGCGAGCGAGTACATGGAAGTGATGAAGCGTTCATGGACACAATCGGCCGGGCTCAATCTGACCGAGTTTGCTGGAAGTGGTGCTCAGTCGAATCAGGAAGCATCCGAAGACAAATCGGAGTTTAATGGTAAGTATTACAATTTCAAAGGTCCGGTAGGCATGCCTGAAACGGTGCAAAAGCCGTATCCGCCGTTCTACCTGGGTGGAAGTTCACCGATTGCCAAACGGGTCGCTGTTGAACACGCAGATACATTCCTCATGTGGGGCGAGCCTCATGACTGGATTCAGGAGCAGATCGAAGAAATTGAAGTCATTCGCGAACAGATCCAAGAGGAAACCGGACAAGATCGCCAGTTGCGTTACGGCATGCGGGCACAAGTACTCATCCGGGATACGGAAGAAGAAGCATGGTCGGCGGCTTGGGAGATTATTAGCAAAGTCCCACCAGAGGCCATCGAAAAAGCCAAAGCAGCCTTCGCAGAGACGGATGCAACCAACCAACGCAGACAGAATGAGCTGCGGGAGCTGTCCGAGAAACAGCAGTTCGTTGTAGGGCCAAACCTGTGGACAGGGTTATCCGTTGTTCGTTCAGGCGGAGCGATCCTCATTGTCGGTACAGCGGAACAGGTCGCAGAACGATTGATGGAATATGGAGATCTGGGCGTGACCACATTTATATTATCCGGGTACCCGCATTTGGAAGAAGCCGAAATTTTCGGACGCACGGTTATGCCCATCATTCGTGAGAAGTGGAAAACAAGACAGAAGAAGCATTCAGTTACTACCAACTAAGTTACTACCAACTAAGTTACTACCAATTCTAAGTAAGTGCCCCTTTTTTACACTTTAACGGAGAGGGCAGAACCGATCTGAAGAAGCGGAGCTAAAAGCTTTCTGAAAGAAAGCTACTTCGTAAGCATCATCTCGCCTGAAAGCTTTCTGGAAGAAAGCTACATCGGAAGCATACGCTATCCCGAGATTTTAACCATTTATAGAGATGATTCAAAGAAATTCGGTGATAACAGCGATCGGAAGATGGTACTGCACTCGGAGTGCCCAGTGTAAAATCATTGTTTAACTTATATAACATCCTTCAGGAGGCCTTTTTTCATGAGAAAAAAACAGAAATATATCCTTCCCCTTGTCAGTATGCTGGTGATGTCCATCCTGCTGTCTGCCTGCGGCGCCGAGGATAACGCGGCATCAGGAGGGAACGATTCCTCCGGTTCGGGCAAAGTAACGATCAGCTTCATGCACTGGCGTGGAGAGGATGTGGAAGCATTGAACAAGACGATTGATGCGTTTGAAAAGGAAAATCCGAACATCCATGTGGAAATGCAGACTCTTCCTTCGGACCAATATCAATCCACTGTACAATCCAAAATCAGTGATGGTTCAGTTGGAGATGTATTTGCTTCCTTCCCTGGTGCACAGTTCGAAGCCTTCACCAAAGCCGGATTGTTCACCGATCTGACCGGGTCATCGTTTCTGTCGGCCTACAATTCAAAGCTGATTGAAGCAGGCCAGCACGATGGCAAGCAATATGCAATTCCCTATCAACTCGTATACAACGATCCAATCTATAATGTGAAGCTGTTCGAAAAATATGGACTGACACCACCGACGGATTGGGAAGGCTTCTTGGCACTCTGCCAGACGCTGAAAGACAACGGCATTATTCCGATTGCATTTGCTGGAGCGGATATTGGTCCGGGCCAATTCATGAATACGATGGTGATGAACAATGCACCAAGTGACGACATTTTTACCAAAGTGGAAGCCGGAGAGGCCAAACTGACGGATGAGTTTTGGGTGAAAACATTAACCCAGATCAAAGAACTGAACGACAAAGGATACTTCCAGCAGGACGCACTGGGAACGAAAGACCCGGCAGCGGGAGCACTCTTTATCCAGGAGAAAGCAGCCATGCTGGCAAGCGGATCTTATCAGCTGGCTCAGAACAAACAGCAGAACCCGAATCTGGAGCAGAAGCTGCTTGCACCGATTACGGTGAGTGCCGATCAGGCGAAGTATGAAGGCGTTCATACCACGACATTTATGCTTGCGGTGAACAGCAAGTCCAAACACCCCGAAGAAGCGAAGAAGTTCATCGAATTTCTGAGCAATCCGGAAGTGGCTGGCGAATATGCGAACCAGACGGGACAGAATGTAACAGTGAATGATGTGAAGTACGATACACCTGAGCTCCAGGTTGCCGGAGATTGGGCGAGCAAAAAGACCGTGTTCCAGCCACGGTTCACTATCCTGAACGGAGATAATCAGAAAGCAGTAACCAACTCCATTCAGGCTGTACTGAGCGGCACTTCTCCTGAAGAAGCAGCGCAGCAGGCACAGGCGATCATTGATCAGCATATCGGGAAATAAACAATGAAGAACCGTATTCAGCTATCCCTGTTTTTGTTACCCGGGTTGCTGCTGTACGTTGCACTGTTCGTATTTCCTACATTGACGGGGCTGTTCTACTCCTTTACGGATTGGGACGGGGTATCCCCGTCGTATGCATTTGTAGGGCTGGATAATTACAAGGACAGTCTCAGCAGCATCGTATTTCGCAAAGCCTTTGGCAACAACGTCGAGTTCATGTTAACGGTTGTCATTGCGCAAACCTTTATTTCACTTGTTCTGGCGCTGCTCCTGGTACGTAACACCAAGACACGCATCGCACTCCGGGCGCTCTATTTTCTGCCTGCGATTCTGTCCTCTGTATCGGTGGGTCTGATCTGGGCATTTATGTACGATCCTTCGATCGGGCTGATTAACTATGGATTGAACGAGGCAGGTATGGGGAGCATGGCCCACAACTGGATTGGTGATCCGAAGATCGCCATCTACTCGATTGCAGCTGTACAAGTCTGGGCGCATGCCGGGCAGATGATGATCGTGTTTATCGCAGGTCTGCAAGGTATTCCGGCAGAGCTGTATGAAGCAGCACGTATGGATGGCGGCAGCAAATGGCAGGTATTCCGTACCGTGACCTGGCCGCTGCTGGCACCTTCGGCAACGATTGTTGTGGCCTATACGACGATTCAATCGTTCAAGGCGTTTGACCTCATTTTCACCATGACAGACGGAGGACCGAACTACGCTACTGAAATTTTGACGACATATATCTATCACACCGCCTTTGGCAGCTATTCATTTGGCCTCGCTTCTGCGGGTTCGATGATCTTCCTGGTTCTGCTCGCTTTGCTGACGTTATTGCAGTTCAAAGCGCTGCGTGCCGACCGGGTAAGCTATTAACGATTGGACGGATTGATATGTTCGTGAATAGGTGAGTCGTGAGTATTCTAATTGTTAAACGAATTATTGAACGAGTTCCGGATTTCATTACGTTGAAATGACTTTAGGGCAGAAAACTTGAATGAGAACGATGCCTGAGCAGACCTAAAAGACTTAAAGAAGAAGGGAGGGGGTTCCTATGGTTTTAAAATGGTTCAATCGACTGATCCTATTGGTGTACGCCCTGTTAATTCTTGTGCCGCTGTACTTTGTATTTGTGTCATCGTTCAAAACGAGCAGCAACTTCTTCATCAGTCCATTTAGCTGGCCGGACCCGTTTACGTGGGATAATCTCACTGGCATGTTTCGCAATCAGCCGATGTGGCAGTATTTCGGGAACAGTCTGGTCGTGACGCTGGGCACGGTTGCGATTGAGTTATTGCTCAGCAGCATGATTGCGTATGCCATTGTCCGCTGGGGTGGCAGCGTGGGCAAAATTGTGTTTGCTTTGTTTGTTGCAGGTCTAATCGTTCCTTCCCAAGTGAGCATGCTGCCGATCTATTCTCTGACGCGTACGCTCGGGTGGTCGGACAGTCTGACAGGACTCATTGTAGTATCAGCCGCGATGTTAATGCCGGTCTCCGTATTTATGCTGACGGGTTTTATGCGTATGCTGAATGCGGAAATACTGGAAGCTGGCAGTATGGATGGAGCAAGCGAGTGGAGGCTCTATACACGAATTGCGCTACCACTCGCTGCACCTTCTCTGGCAGCTACAGCCACGTTCCTGCTCGTGATGGTCTGGAATGACTTGCTCATTCCGATGCTAATGCTCAGCAGTAAGTCCAAGCTAACGTTACCACTCGCACTCATGCAGTTCCGCGGGGAATACGTGACGAACTATCCGATGATGCTCACCGGTGTGCTGGTAACAGCCATTCCGATGATCGTGCTGTTCATTCTGCTTCAGCGTTATTTTGTAGCAGGCCTGACAGCGGGTTCACTCAAGGGGTAAGGTATGGGAAGAAGATCAACGGATATGCGTATTTTACATTGATTTCTGGATCATTCTGCATAATAATGGTTTAGTGTCAGAATGACTACATAGAGATCAAGGGAGCTATAAGACATGAGCAAACTGGAAGTATTGCGGAATCCCAAGCAGCGCAAGCTGCTGTTCAGTGCCGGCATGAGCTGGCTGTTTGATGCAATGGAAGTCGGCATGATTTCCTTCATCGTGGCTGCACTCGCCAAGGAATGGAGTCTCAGTCCCGGACAAGTCGGGGTGCTTACGAGTATCAACTCCATCGGTATGGCGCTAGGTGCATTGCTTGCGGGGGCACTCGCGGACCGTTTCGGCCGAAAGGCAATTTTGATGTGGACCCTACTGGTATTTACAATTGCTAGTGGCCTGTCAGCATTGGCGACCGGATTCGCCGTATTGTGTGTACTACGTCTGATTGCAGGTATCGGCCTCGGCGGGGAGCTGCCCGTTGCATCTACGTTGGTATCGGAGTCGATGCCTACAGCAGAACGTGGACGTGCAGTTGTACTGTTGGAGAGTTTCTGGGCAGGTGGCTGGATTGTATCGGCACTCATTGCCAACTTTGTTATCCCGGAATATGGCTGGAGAATTGCTTTTGCCATTGGTGCCGTTCCAGCGTTCTATGCGCTGTATCTGCGCCGTGCCATTCAGGACCCGCCTCGTTACAAGAACAATACCAAGATTAAGAAAATCACGTTCCGCGAAAAGGTTGCGACCGTATGGTCAGCACCGCATCGCCGCACAACGTTGATGCTCTGG
Source organism: Paenibacillus sp. LK1 (assembly GCF_002750415.1). Classification (NCBI taxonomy): domain Bacteria; kingdom Bacillati; phylum Bacillota; class Bacilli; order Caryophanales; family Paenibacillaceae; genus Paenibacillus; species Paenibacillus sp. LK1. The sequence goes on along the minus strand of NZ_PEII01000010.1, from coordinate 190,890 downwards.
ATCTTGTGGTTTACCGTCATTTTCTCTTATTATGGTATGTTCCTCTGGTTGCCGTCGGTTGTTATGGCAAAAGGCTTTACGCTGGTCAAAAGCTTCCAGTACGTGCTGATTATGACGATCGCACAGCTGCCAGGTTACTTCACAGCGGCGTACTTCATTGAGCGGTTTGGCCGCAAATTTGTACTTGTCGTTTATCTTACATTGACAGCAGTAAGTGCGATTGCTTTTGGACTGGCAACAACGGAAGCGACGATTCTGACCGCAGGTATCTGTCTTTCCTTTTTCAATCTGGGAGCTTGGGGCGGTCTATACGCGTATAGTCCGGAATTGTACCCCACTTCCGTTCGTTCAACAGGTGTGGGTCTTGCCACATCGGTAGGCCGGATTGGGGGCGTGCTTGCTCCATTAATGGTTGGTATGCTGGTTCAGCGTGAGGTTGCAATCAGCCTGATTTTCACGATTTTCTTCGTGACCATCCTTATTGGGGCAGCGGCTGTGCTGTTCCTGGGCCGGGAAACCAAGGGTCTGGAACTTGCAGAATAAATGTCAATAAATACAACGCAACTTTTGTGCGGGTCTGCCTGCCTACGCCTATAATGGGCTGGACAAGCGGCAGAAGGTTGATACAAGAAGAGGCATGACCATGGCGTGACCATGGGCTCATGCCTCTTTTTGCTGTGTGTGGAGTGGATTTTCGCCTGCGCCATCGGTCCGATAGACGTCACTTTTTCTATATCCTATAATGACACTCGGGATGTAGGGCCGTGAGGATTCAGGGGGAAGAAGTGGGATCTGGATTCAGAAAAGTGGAGGTTAATCTAATCATGAAGAACATTAATGAAATGGATCAAACGTATGAAATGATTGAAAAGAATATGATGAATGAGAAGAATAAAATGAATGAAAAGCAAATGATGAGTGGACAGAATAGCGTGTGTGAACGGATACGTGTGATAGAGAATGCCGGGATGAATGTGATGTACAGCTATAATGCCAACGATAGGATGAGTGAGATAAATGGGAGATATGATGTGATTGATCTTACTCCTGTTAGAGAGATGAAAGAAATGAACCAGATGAAGATGACGAGCTATATCTACAGCCTTGATGAAGAGTTTAGATTAGATAGCGGGGATGAGAGGCTTGATCTGCATGATTTGCACACAAGCACTGACCACATGGAACCTATTAACGTCAGCCGAAAAGTCACCCATCGCAGGGGGAGAAAGGCTGGCAAAAGAGCAGGACGAGTCAGTGTGCTTCTCGGTGCCTTCGCGATGGTTCTTGGACTTACGATGGCAGCTCCGTCTGCCGGGGCGCAGAAGCTGGAACAGGGCGTTCGCGGTGAACATGTGCTGCAATTGCAGGAGCAATTAAACGAACTGGGGTATTTCAAAGCTGGATTGACCGGATATTACGGTTCTATTACCAAAGGGGCTGTCCGTAAGTTTCAGCAGGCTCAGGGGTTGAGTGCGGATGGAATTGCAGGTCCAGCAACACTGAACAGACTGAACAAGAAGGCTGCAGCACAAGGTAATACGCTGCGCCAGCTCGCAAAGCTGATCCATGGGGAAGCGCGCGGAGAATCCTTTGAAGGACAGGTTGCTGTAGGCGCGGTTGTCTTGAACCGAGTGCATTCAAATGCATTCCCGTCATCAATTCCGAAAGTAATTTTCCAAAAAGGGCAGTTCACGGCCATAGACGATGGACAGTTTAATACAAAACCAACCCAGACTTCCTATCAGGCAGCTCGTAAAGCCTTGAATGGCACCGACCCGACACACGGAGCGCTCTATTATTATAATCCGAAAATTGCCACTTCGTTGTGGAGTAAGAGCAGACCAACGTTGCTGACGATTGGGCAGCATGATTTTACAAGGTGAGTTAGGTTAAGAGATAAATAATGTATTATATGAAATGAAAATGATGAACCTCGGCTGTACGCTGCTGAATGCAGACGTGCTACCGGGGTTTCTTTTATATTTTGGTTGTGCAGGCGAGGGGATTGGGGAAAGCTTCCGTATTATTATGTCCCTCTTTTTCAATTGACAGCGGTAGAAGAATATTGGAATGGTGTCTGAATATCATTGAAACCGAATACGAATTTACAAAGTATATATAAAGGAGGATATAATTAGTTGCTATTTATAAATTTGTACTCGGTTACATCCATAGAGGGGAGGATGAATATGCCATTTATTGGGGGAATCATTTTAATCTTTATCCTAGCATTTATTCTATGGGCATTAATGATCCCGCTATTCAATAAAATAGGTAGTAGAGTTCTGAAGAAATATAATAAATTCAAACAAGAGGAGAATGATGATGAAAAATTCAAAGACTTTTAGGGTAGGGGCGATCACGGTTGCCTTGGTTATTATTGTGGGAGTGTTACTGGTGACTTTCTTTTTAACACGAATTCCTAATGGATATGTTGGGGTCGTTTATTCACCCAATGGAGGCGTAAAAGATAGTACACTGAGTCAAGGATGGAAACTCGTTGGAGCGTTTGATAAAGTAACGAAATATCCGATCCGAATTCAAACGGTTGAATACAGAGATATTCAGATTGCCACTTCTGACGGGAAAAACATCACAATTGATTTTGCTTACAACTACCAAGTAGAACCAAGTAAAGTATCTTCTATTTTCAATACATTTGGGCCAATTAGCATTCAAGAAATTGAGGATACATATCTCAAAACACGTTTCCGTGACGCAGCTCGTAAAGGTATTTCCAAGTTTACAGTCATTGATGTTTATGGTGAGAAGTCATCCGAAGCAGGAGTGGATGTCCAACAACGTTTTTCTGATGACGTTAAAGAGTTAGGCTTTATTGTATCTAACGTTACCGTAGGTGTTCCTCAACCTGATGCTAAGACTCAGGAAGCAATCGATAAGCGTGTTGAAGCCTCTCAAGAACTGGAACGTAAAACGACTGAACTTGAGATCGCCAAGAAAGAAGCAGAACGTAAGCGCGTGGAAGCGCAAGGTAATGCAGACAAACTATTGATTGAAGCAGAGGGTCAAGCTAAAGCCAATAAAGAGCTCCAACAATCATTATCGAGTCAACTCGTTGAATATGAAACCATCAAGAAATGGGATGGAGCCCTTCCATATGTAAGTGGGTCAAATACGCCAATGATTCAATTACCGACTACTAAAGTAGAGCAAAATAGCGGCGCGGGGAGCGTATCTCCCTAATAGCAGTTTGAAATGCACGCCTTACTTTTTCAACAATTTAATCTGTTGAATTCTAATGAACAAGCCAGTCCAATCGTGGGCTGACTTGTTCATTTTTGAGTCTTTTCAAAGGAAACATGAGGGATTTAGTTAAGCCTAGACATTGGATTCACCTGTCCAATCCTGTACAATGAATAACGACAAAAACAACGGTAGATTAAGGATGGATCAGCACGATGAGAATTATTATATCACCAGCTAAAAAGATGAAGATCGATACCGATTTTATGGCGATCGCGCAGATGCCGCAGTTTATAAAAGAGTCAGAAAAGCTGTTGAGTCTGCTTCAAAAGTTATCCTATGACGAACTCAAAGCGATGTGGAAGTGTAACGATGCAATCGCCGAACAGAACGTGGAGCGGATTCGGAATATGAATATAAAAGCAAATCTTACCCCAGCCATCTATGCCTATGAGGGTATTCAGTATCAGTATATGGCGCCAGGTGTTTTTCAAAATGAGGAACTGGCGTATCTTCAGGAGCATTTACGCATATTATCCGGTTTTTATGGCATGTTACGGCCTTTGGATGGGGTTACCCCTTATCGTTTGGAGATGCAGGGCAAGCTGCAAGGTCCAGGTTTCAAGTCACTCTATCAATTCTGGGGCAGCAAATTGGCAGATCAGCTTCAATCGGAAAGCGACTGTATCCTGAATTTGGCTTCCAAAGAGTATAGCAAAAACATCACGCCTTTTCTGAGCGAGGAAACCCGGTTCATTACATGTGTATTCGGACAAATGGTCGATGGGAAGCTTGTTGAAAAGGCAACGCGGGCCAAAATGGCTAGAGGTGAGATGGTACGGTATATGGCAGAGCGTAAGATTACAGATGTGGAGGATATTAGAAACTTTGATCGGTTAGACTTTGTTTTTTCAGAAGAGAAGTCGGATGGGAGTAATTATGTATTCATATATTGATTAATAGCCAGCCATTAAAATATAACCGTTGAAAAGTTCGCTACGTTTGTGGCAACTATTAAGGTTTACAATAGAAAGATAAGATATCATTTTATGTTAGAAACGTGATTAAACTTAAACATCGATTCAACCTAGTTATAAACTATAAAACAGTACTAGCGGATTTCCCGCTAAAAGCTCACCTTGCTTCTTTCCTTCATGTACAATTTTCCTGAGGTGACCTTACTATGAAGGATAACATGCCAAACCTGATCGAAGATTTGTTTTACGGGAACCTGCGGTTGGACGAGTCGATTCATCCTGAGCATGCCGAGTATCAGAAGATCAATCGCCGGATCTCGGATTTTATGCAGAACTATAAGATACAGCATAGCGAGAATGAATATGATGCATTGGAAGGATTGGTAGACTTGATCGGGCAATCCACGTCCATGTACGTGGAAGCAGCGTTTGAGCAAGGTTTCCGTACAGGCGGTAGGTTGATGATCGAGGTTTTGTGCAGAGCATGAGCGCAAACGATTAGCCTTACCTAGAAGCGAGCAGGGCAGATCTCAACTTTCAAAACCAGGCCCACAAAAGTCAAAAACATAAGCAACTAGCACTGTGACTGCCCGATCATTCAAAAACCATAAATCCCCTAATCCATCACCAGCAATCAGACTGGAATGGAAAGGGGATTTTGTGTTTAATCCTGAACTTTTCAACTACAGCTGTCTAACTAATCTACCGCGCACCAATATTCGTACCTGATGGCGTACCCGAGCCGATTAGATCACTGCCTGTGGCAAGCTTCAAGAAGTTACCCAATACAGGGGCTCCATCCGCGCTGCGTGTCACCGAAGGTACGAGGGAGACAAAGTCGGCTGCGCTGGCGAGCAGGCCTTTGTCGTTGACGCTTTTTTTGTTTTTCCACCAGACGTTGGTGCTGCTGACGTCGGTTCCGCTGGTTTTGTCGCTGGCGCCGCCTTCGAAGGACAGGTTGTTGGTGAAGATATGTGTGCCTACATCAAAGGCAAAGTTACTTTGACCATTTTGCCAGGATGTATTGTTTTTCATCTGAATGGAACCTGGATTGCTGTTATAGGTGAAGCCGTGCTTTTTATTTTGAAAAGCAATGCTGTTCTCCACAATATGATTCACCGCAATTTTCTCGCCGCCCAGTTTGAAGCCGTTGCCGTCACTGTTGGTTGTGGATGTGCCGTCTGAAGTCTGCCCGTTGTGATGGGAGATGCTGTTGCGGATCGTTACGACGCCAATGGCGCCCGTATCTGTTTTGCTGTACAGATCCCAGCCATCGTCTACATTATAGGCAGCGATACAACCGTCGAACAGGTTGCCTGGGCCAACCGTCAATTTGGCGGCAAAGCCGTCCGCATCTTCTCCGTCATCCGGATCATAGTTATCATGGGAATAGGAGCGAATAATTTCATTATAGGCAGGCCATTCGCTGTTTGCCGCAGTCGAAGCATAACGCCCCAGTTGGATCCCGGTATCCCGGTTATGGTGAGCCTCGATCTGTTCCAGACGATTGTAGCTGCCCCCGATAAAGATACCGTTGTCGCCCGCACCCTTCACTTCAAGCCCTTTGACGAGCCAGTAGTCTCCGAACATTTGCAGCCCACGATTGGTGGAAGCGAAGGCTTGGGCCGAGAAATCAAAGACAGGCTTTTCCGATCCATATGCCACCAGATTTTTGCGTTGTCCCGATGTACCACTATTGCCTCGCTCAATCGTAACCGTTTCCGAGAAGCTGTAGGTGCCACCGCGCAGATATATTGTTTTACCCGGTGCGATTTGTGTCAGCGCGTTAGCCAGTGATGTAGGACTCGCAAGGGTTCCGGGATTGCTGGCCGAGCCGCCAGGAGCGACATATAGATCACCTGCAGCGAGTGTAGTACTGGAGGCAGCTACAGAATCAGAGGGATTTTGCAGTCCACTCTCGATCAATTCCGCCGCACCAGCCGATCCACCGCCGAGCAATAATAGAGGGAACGCGGCACTTAGGCAGATGTGAGTCATTTTCGATTTCAGCGAACGTTGAGATGATGCATGAACAGAAGTAATTGGGAATAATTTCATTAAGCAAACCTCCTTAGTAATTGGGAAATGAAGTCCTAAAGGACACAGGTTCATGGTAAATGTTGTAAACGTTATCATCAATAATCATTTGATCAGATGGACTCAACCTGCTGACAAGCCTTGAATAACTGGTCGGAAATGGAAATTTATATGAGTAGCGCATAATCTTGCGCTCAGTTCATGTCCCTCATTTAACAGGGGATCATCTGAAATGAACGTAGAAAGAGCCCCTTTTCCTAGCAAACATCATGATCCATATCTCCAATCTGCTGAAATCAACTTTATAAATATAAAAATAGAAGGGCCTCACGCGAACAGCTCACAGGCTGCTCAGGTTGGAACGCCAAATACCCCCGATAGCAAGCTGCACAAGCAGTCTTTGCTACCGAGGGTTAATTAACGAACCTATACGTTCCTATATAACATGTCCGTTACCTTAAAATATGCCTTAACCTATCAGCCAGTGCTTAATACGGATCTGCTTCATGGCTGCGCTTAGCGGCCTGTTCCACTGTGGGCTCATGCTTGGGCTGAACCGTAGCACTGTCATCCGTTGAGACGGACGATAATCCTTCCGCTACCCTGCGTCCATAATCAGCATCCGCTTGTGTGAAATGGGAGATCATGCGCTCGCGGATATCCGGTTTGCATGTGGCTAAGGCATCTACCAGATTGCTGATCAGCTCGTCTCGCTCCCAATCTTCAAACGAACGGTAGGTATCTCCGGCTTGTCCGAAGTCATTGGTACGCTCAATTTTTTCACGAACAAGACGCCCCTCAATCAGAGGTTCATGTTCCTTGCCGCGTGGAGTTGCCTCCTTCAAGCCACCCAACGAGGAAGGTTCATAGTTGACGTGTGGATTCTGACCTGGCGCCCGATCGACCTGATATTGCATCTGCCCGCCGCTCTGATTGGTGGCTACCCGCTTTTTCGGTGCATTAACTGGCAGTTGCAGATAGTTCGCACCCACCCGGTGACGCTGGGTATCCGAATAGGAGAAGGTGCGTCCTTGCAGCAGTTTATCATCCGAGAAATCCAGTCCATCCACCAGTACACCTGTGCCAAACGCTGCTTGTTCCACTTCATTGAAGTAATCCTCTGGATTGCGGTTTAGTGTCATTTTCCCAACCGGCAAAAATGGAAACTGCTCTGGCGGCCACAGCTTGGTTGGGTCCAGCGGATCGAAATCCAGTTCGGGATGCTCGCCGTCCTCCATAACCTGAACGCACAATTCCCATTCCGGATAGTCTCCTTGTTCAATGGCGTGATACAGGTCGAGTGTGGCGTGGTTAAAGTTCTGTCCCTGAATATCGCTAGCGTCCTTCTGGAGCAGGTTGCGTATGCCTTGATTGAGCGGCTCCCAGTGATATTTAATGAGCACGCCAGTGCCTTCCTGATTCACCCATTTGTATGTATTGACGCCCGACCCCTGCATTTGTCGATAGTTGGCCGGAATTCCCCAAGGGGAGAAGAGAAACGTAATCATATGGGTGGCTTCAGGACTGAGAGAAACGAAATCGAAAAACCGTTCCATATCCTGTGCATTGGTCAACGGGTCGGGCTTGAAGGCATGTACCATATCCGGAAACTTGAGCGGATCTCGTATGAAAAAGATTTTCAGATTGTTGCCCACCAGATCCCAGTTGCCGTCCTCGGTATAGAATTTTACAGCAAATCCGCGCGGGTCCCGAAGTGTCTCCGGTGAATGTCCACCGTGAATAACCGTAGAGAAGCGAACGAATACGGGCGTTTCTTTACCTTTTTCCTGAAACAGACGTGCGCGAGTATACTTCGATACCGGTTCATCCCCGGCCGTTCCATACGCCTGAAATACACCATGAGCGCCAGCTCCGCGGGCATGGACAACCCTTTCCGGGGTGCGTTCACGGTCAAAATGGGTGATCTTTTCGAGAAAATGATAGTTCTCCAGCGTAGTCGGTCCTCGACTGCCGACGGTTCGAACATTCTGATTGTCCGTGATGGGATGGCCTTGCCGATCCGTTAATGTCTCGGGTGCCTTGTCTGAGGAATGATCAGGTTGTGAAGAATGGTTATCCATAGAGACCACCTTTCCTTAAGTTGGATTTCTGTATATATTTTCCCTGTGGTCCGGTTCTATACATAAAATTTCGCAAAAAAAGCTTGTCACCCACCTCATGGCGTGGGATAATTAACTTTTGCCCTATGGACGGTTTTTAGATAAAAATGCACCACTTATAGAAGAATGGAGGCTGACTTAGGATTGTCTACACAACGTTATCCTTTTGCATATGATCCGGCAGAGCCCTTTGTAACCCGTTTAGGGGAATGGGTTGCCGATGTTTTTTACGATATTTTGCCTGAGTCCGGCTTCGAGGTACGAGATGAACAGATTTTTATGGCGTACCAGCTTGAACGGGCCTATGGAGATAAAAAGACCATTATGGCTGAGGCTGGTGTGGGAACAGGAAAGACATTAGTCTATCTGCTCTATGCGGTCTGTTATGCACGTTATACGGGGAAACCGGCGGTGATTGCCTGTGCAGATGAGTCCTTGATTGAACAGCTCGTGAAGCCGGGCGGAGATATTGCAAAGCTGGCTGCACATCTGGACTTGGAAGTAGACGCACGTCTGGGCAAGTCACCTGACCAATACGTCTGTCTGAATAAATTAAGTGCGATGAGATTTGCGGATGAGGATGCGCCTGTCATTGAAGAAGTGCATGAGAGCCTTCCGGATTTTGTGAATACGCCGGGTACGCTTCAGGCCTTCCATCCGTATGGTGACCGCAAACAGTATCCACATCTGAATGATCGCCAGTGGAATAAAATTAACTGGGACCCTTTTCAAGACTGCTTTGTTTGTCCCAAACGTCAACGCTGTGGTCTGACGCTATCTCGTGACCATTACCGTCGTTCCAAGGACATTATCATCTGTTCCCATGATTACTACATGGAGCATGTGTGGACCTATGAAGCGCGCAAACGCGAGGGCCAACTGCCCCTGCTGCCTGACCACAGTTCGGTTGTATTTGACGAAGGACATTTGCTGGAAGAAGCGGCCTTGAATGCACTGAGCTACAAACTGAAACACCGCATCTTCGAGGAACTGGTGACTCGTCTGCTTGAAGGCGAGATTCGTGAATCCCTCGCGGAGCGTGTGGATGAAGCGATTGAGAGCAGTGAACGATTGTTTGCGCTGCTGGATACGTATACGGTAGCCATTCCGGGATCGGAACGGAAAGAAGTGCGGGTAGAACCGCCGCTGCTGCGTGAGATTGAACGTCTGACCAGCGTATTGGATGCGATTGGCGAAGAATTGGTATTTGAGAGCGGATTGTTCTCGCTGGATGGCTATCAGATGCGTGTAGTGGAAGAACATCTGGACATGATTCAGTCTGCCCTTGCGTTGTTCCGTAAGGAAGATGGGTACATCTGCTGGGCTGAAGAGAGCGAAGACGAGACAACCTTATCGATCATGCCGCGTACCGTGAAGGAAATTCTGAACGAGCGTGTGTTCAATACAGGCATTCCAATTGTCTTCTCATCGGCAACGTTATCTGTGGACAGTTCATTCCGTTATGTGGCAGACAGTCTGGGGATTGATGATTTTGTATCGTTCTCCGTGGCTTCTCCATATGACTACGCGGACAAAATGCAGATGAAGATTACCGATGAAACCGTACCTGGTCACCCGGAAAATGAGAATCGGTTGCGTGACGCCGTGACGCTGCTTCAGGAGAGTGGGGGCCGTGCCCTGATTCTGTTCCGTACGATGGAGGAGCTGCGTGCATTCAAGCAGGACATCGTTCATGTCCCTGAGGCTCAAGGGTTACGTTTTATGTATGAGGGAGATCGGGAGATTAGTGACCTGATTGCCGCTTTCCAGGAGGATGAGGAAAGTGTGCTATGCTCCGTCAATCTGTGGGAAGGTCTGGACGTTCCAGGACCGTCATTATCCAATGTCATGATCTGGTCGCTCCCGTATCCACCACAGGACCCTGTATTTAATGCAAAACGCACAGCATCAGCGGCACCTTATGAAGAGATCGATCTTCCATACATGTTGCTGCGCGTGAAGCAAGGTCTGGGACGTTTGATTCGGACCAGCAGTGATTCGGGTACCGCCGCGATTCTCGATGAATCGTTGTACAGCAAAAAGGAAGCCAAAGACCGCATTGCGGCTCTGCTTCCCGAAGGTGTAGAATGGACAACCCTGACACACTAGTTCACATTCATATTTAGAATATTTAACTTAACTGGCTCCCTTTCAAGAATAAGTACTTGTACGCTGCGGATTCAACGTGCAGCTGTGATCAAGCGCTCATTTTGGAGGGGAGCCTTTAACTTGTGTAAGAGTTTTTCTTTGTTAAAAAATACCCATGCTTAAATACCGTTCCCCGGTATCGGGCGCAATGCAGAGCACTCGGTGACCCGGCCCCAGTTCCTTTGCGATGCGAAGGGAGGCCCACACCGAAGCGCCAGAGGAAGGGCCGAGCAGCAGCCCTTCCCGGGCAGCAAGCTGCCGCATCGTATCCAGTGCATCCTCATCGGACACCTGGATAATGGCATCCCACACGTCGGTATTCAGAATGTCCGGAATGAATCCCGGACTTGTACCGACGAGCTTGTGGGGTCCGGGCTCGCCACCGGACAGCACAGGTGAACCTTTCGGCTCTACCGCATAGATGCGAATGTTCGGCAGCTGCTTGCGCAGTTCTTCTCCCGTTCCGGTAATTGTACCGCCAGTTCCCGCTGTGGCAATGAAGGCGTCCAGCTTGCCTTCCATCTGCTGCATAATTTCGGGAGCCGTGGTGATCCGGTGGATGTCCGGGTTCGCCTGGTTCTCAAATTGCTGGGGAATGAAACTTCCTGGAATGTCGGCCTGAAGCTCTTTGGCCTTGCGAATCGCACCAGGCATCCGTTCCGCAGCAGGGGTAAGTACGACATCTGCACCATAGGCTTTCAGGATGTTGATGCGTTCCTTGGACATGTTGTCCGGCATGATCAGAATGGCCTTATATCCCTTGGCAGCAGCATTCATCGCAAGACCGATGCCGGTATTGCCGCTGGTCGGTTCGATAATGGTTGCGCCGGGAAGCAGCACTCCTGCCCGTTCAGCCTGAACGATCAGGTTATAGGCGGCACGGTCTTTGACGCTGCCGCTGGGGTTGAAATATTCCAGCTTAACGTATACGTCAGCGGAATCGCTGCCTGTAAGTCGGTTCAGTCTGACGGCAGGTGTCTGGCCGATCAGTTCGGTAACATCTGCGGCAATGCCTGTATGTGCGGGTTTTTGATTTTTAATTAAATGCGAATTCAAGTCCATGAAGTACAACTCCTTGATTGATAAGACATTGAAAGCAATTCCAATGAACAAGTCTGTCCGCCGTTAATGGCAGGCAGGCTTGTTGCTTATAGGAATCCATTTTCATTGCAAGTCTGAACGGAATGTACAGACATGTCTATTCCATCTTAATGAACGCAGCCTCCTGGGGTCAACCTGTTTCGATTAGGCAGAAGGGTGAGGATTCTGAGGAGTAAGCGAACTAAGTGGACTAAGAGTTGTGAATTCAAACGATGACGGGTACATTAAGCAGATGAATCAGCTATAACGGCTGGGTCAAGTCCATATCCAGATGCCGACTAAGCTCTTTTTTGACTTCATTCCGTGCGAACGTCCACAGCATATAGAAGCGCTGTAAATATCCTCTGCACAGATACTGGGTTTCGATTCCATCAACTTGCCGTTTCTCCTCCAGAACCTTGACGCCACGAGTTCTCATCTGTTTGCGAAGCGTCAGCATTTCCTTAAGTACATCATTTTGAATGCGGGTTAGAGACAGAATGTACACCTCTGGCATTTTGAGCTGCAACGTATCCAGTGTGCGAATATCCCGTTCAAGCACATCCAGCAGCAGAGTGCGTACAACCATGCTTTTAATCAATCGGTGGTCTTCATCCGCAGGGGATGGGGCGGAAGGGGATGATGACATACTTTCACTTCCTTAACCTTGAATTCGGACATGTTCTTATTTACAGAACGTATGTTCTTATATTATAATCAATATATGCAATGCTGATACACAATACAACCGAGAAATATTGGAAGTAGCCCATATTCGGTTTATGCTGAGGTTGTAGGCGATGAAATAGGGACAGGCCTTCTCCAAAATAAGGTATAATATTTGGGTTTTGCAGGAAACCTAAGGGCATAAAGAAAACGACTTAATGCATCAGAGAAAGAGATGAAGAGCTTTTGGTTGGTACTAGCGAAGGTTAGTAAGAGTTGTCAAAGTGTTGCAACAAAAAAGCCCCTGCCTTGGGAGGCGGGGCCAGATGATCTGCCGAACCAGACGGCAGAGTTGTATATGAGCATAAAGCGGTTAAGCCAGATACTGAGGCTTCTCATAAAGAGCCTCTTTTTCCAGAATCACTTTGTAAGGTCTTTCCTTACCCTTCAGTGAAGGGCCAATCGTAGTCAGCGGTACGGCCGGTTTGTGGAAACGATCTTCTTCCTTGGGTTCCGGAACCGGTCGTGATGATTCGGGCGCAGAACTGAGGCGTACCTTTTTCTCGCTGCCCCAGCGCTTGCTTATTTTTTTCGTTTCCGGTTTCATTCCGGTTCGCCTCCTAACAAATCGTTGATGGCGTTGAACAGATGACGATTCTCCAAATCCATCTGCTGAAATATCGCCTCATCCGCTTCAATATGTCCAATAATATGGACTGTGATTACATACCTCTTGGCTACAGGATAGCATAGCAGATACTCTTTCTCAAGGTAGTCGTCGTAGAGATTGATCTTGATTTTGTTCTCCCGGTAAGAATCAATAACCAGAATTCGCTTCGGATCATCAGGCTGTTTGTCGTCGTTGGCGGACAAGTTATATTTTCTCCCCGGTTCCCCAACATTACCACATAATTGTTCAATATGACCACTGTCATCTGTACGGTATATGGCAGTTCCACGCACGGCAAATGGAGGAAGGGATACAAATGCACTTCGAAGTGCATCGCTCATTCGCTCCAACATAACCGAATCTGCTTTGCGGGTACGCAGTAACTCCCTGAAGAATCGCAGCAGCTTGAGCAACTGTAATCGGGCTTCGCCCTCAGACCTTTTATGTTTCTCGATGATTTTTTCCACTTCGGGATCGCTCCATCGTCCCTGTTCTTCGATGCTGTATGCGATTTTGGAACAGGCCACCGAGACGGCTGGCGCCCATTTCCCGTCTGAACGAATTTCATAAACGAGTGGATTTAATCCCAGCAGGTCTGTAGGCATGCGTAAACCTTCGATCTTGGAAGCGTCTTTGATGTCCGTAATATCTTCAGGGAGAATGAAAAAAATACGCTTTCGTCCTAGCCGACCCATAAACAAACCCATTTCCAGCATTGTATTATCACGGACAGAGGCATAGTACTTCCCGCGAATTTTCGATATATCATCCGGATGAAAAATAAAAATGGCAAAGTCAGTCGTACGCACTTCTGTTTCCAAATCGTCCATGGTATAACTGCTTGGATTAAAAACTCCGGAGTACCAAGGGGTAACTTCGGCCGAGAAACGCAAGTTTTCGTGTACTGCGGCTGCAATCGGCTTCGCTTCCAGCGAGCAGCCAATAAAGACTCTTGGCTTTAACGTTTTCATTAATCCGCCTCGCTTAAACGGGTAGTGGGAATCAATTGTTATATTATACCATAAACAGCAGAGTAAGTCTGGAAACGTTTAGCTGGACCAAGATAAGCCGATTACATTTGCTATAGTGTATGTGCAAGAGGGAAATGATTCCTTTAAAATCCGCGGAAAAATAAAAAATGGACCCAAATTGTCACAGTTGGGTGACTGGATAGTTATATTTGGAAGCTTCAGTCATAGAATGAAGGAGCAGGTAGCACCATTAGTTAGAGAAGCTTGTCCTGGTGTGGCTGTTTGACGGCTTATGCAGGCCAGAGTGTGCTTTTTGCGCATATTTGAAGGGTCTGCTGTTTCGACCCAATCACATCGGTGTTATATAATAGAAGAACAAGCAAGTTAGCTTTGATGTTTAAACTAAATCTTTACACGGTAACGGAGAGTGTAGACCCGTCTGAAGAAACGAAGTGTTCGCCTTTATCACAGGATTTTTCCCTTAGAAAAAGGGAATCAAAAAAATCCGGGGATAACAGCGATCGGAAGAGGGTGCTACAATCGAAGTGATTAGTGGAAAGTATACGTTTAACCAAGCATAGCTAACCACCAACAGACAGAAAGGATCAGGATACCATGAGTTCCCGAAGGATAATCTCCCCAAGGACGATCTGGAAACGTTACGATCTCTCTTACACTTAGCGCCCCTTGTAGAGTACACCACCGTAAAGAAAAAAACGGCTGACTCTGCGAAAGAGGGGATTGGAATGAATAATATTCGAAGGACAAATACGATGATTTCTTCCAGGCTTGCCTTTTGCAGGGTACGGTCGGTGCAAACCAACCTTTACAAACTGCGAGGGAACCTGAATGAAGAGAACATCGTTAACCTTACAACAAGTTAAGACCGAGGCGGGAAAGTTCGCCATTATGCTGCTCGGAACATTTATTTTGGCATTTGCCTACTATCACATTAATTTTCAGAATCATTTATCGGAGGGCGGATTTGTCGGTCTGGCCCTGCTTGGAAAGTACGCGACAGGCTTATCACCTGCAATCGGCATGCTGCTGCTGGATATTCCAGTCATGATTCTGGCCTGGTTCCTCAAGGGCTGGAAATTCATGATTCAGGCGCTGCTGGGTGTGGCCGCATTCTCATTGTTCTATGACGGGTTTGAGCGGTACTCTACCCTGGTCATTCCGTTTCATGGTAATCTGTGGATTCCGGCAGTCCTGTCCGGTGTTATTACCGGCGTGGGAGCTGGCATGGTGCTACGATTCGGAGGAGCGACAGGTGGAGATGACATTCTGGCGGTGCTCATTAGCCGTTGGAAGGGCTGGAAGCTGGGAACGGTTTTCTTTGTCAGCGATGCGTTTGTACTCGGATTGTCGCTTTTCTTTCTACCGGTAAAAGAAACTTTATATACCATTCTGGCCGTATGGATTGCCAGTAAAGTGATTACGTACATGGTCAGTTTCCCGGCTCGCCGGACGGTTACCACTTCAGCTGTGAAACTGCCCGTGTCGACTGCAGCCAAAGTAGTCAGCGGTGCTTCACAACGAGTTCCAGTGGCTAGAGGGGTTTCGCATTAAACGTAACGACCACCCTATTCGAAATGAAATTTGTTTGAATAAGGTGGGCTTGCCTCATACCACACACAAAGCCCTTTTGCATGCTTGATGGGAATCATTCCATTAGCGGCGAAAGGGCTTTTTTGCTTGCCTAAAAAAATTAACGTAATACATTCACGATATATCCTATTTTAGAACAGATTCACTTAAGGCTTAATGGAAGAGGCAATTTGTCCATCTTCATTATGGATAATAGCCCGAATGTTCTGTTTTTCACTCTTTTCTTTGGCAGCATCCACAGCTTCGGCTTTGGTTCGGAACGTAGCCAGAGATTTGGATTGACCTTCTTCCTTGATGGCCCAGCCAGAGTCGGTAGGAACCACATGAATATTATCATGGCTTTTGGAAGAAGAGACAGGTTCGGAATGACGGCGTGGAGATGAAGATTTTCCATGTTCTGATTTGCTGTCTGATGAAGGTTGTTTCGTACCCTGCTTCGAATGCTTCGATGTGGGATGGTTCTCATCCCATTCTTCCGCTTTGGCAGTAGCGATCGCAATGGAGCGTCCTTCCTCATAACCGTCATCCAGCAGTGCATTGGCAATTTCAATGGCCTTATGTCTGACACGAGGCTCCAGATTTTTCATGGAAACGGGATAATCCTGTTTGTTCCACGGCATATTGATTCCCTCCTGTACAATATAAGTTATTTGTATATTACCCTGTACCCGGATGAATAAACGATTATTGTGGAGAACCTTGAAGCACACGCTGTAGTTTTGGTGCATTCTACTGTTTAGCTTCTCTGCCCTTTTCTATACTTTTATATGGATGAGGAGTATAATGCTTCCATACTTGAAATTACAATAGAAGCCCATTAGGAAAAAGAAAAAGATAAGGAGATTTACATATGTTTAGTTTGAGCCTAGCCATTCCTATGTTGTTTACGATGCTTATTCATGCCGCTGACAGTCTGTCCTATGCGCTGCGCCTTGGGGGATTACGTACTCGCAGAATCGCGCTGGCCTTGTCCCTGTCTGGAATTTTGCTGCTGGTGTCGCGTACCTCCAATATGGCCCAAGGGCCGATGGTAGGTAATCTCGTGGATACGGCAACGAATGGAGGGAATCCACACTTTGCAGCGCAATTGCACTGGCTAATGGGTGCGGCTACGATAGGAACAGCCCTGGCTATTCTAAGTTTTCCAACGATGGTTAAGCTCGCTTCCCGAATGGTCGTTCATTTTGAGGCGGCAGGATCGATTCCATCCATGATTCGAGGTCTGCTGAAGCGCAGCAAGTTCAAAAATGCGATGTATTACATTACCCCGCCATCATGGAAAATGGCAAAGCTATTGGTACACAATGGAATGCCCAGACGTCTAATGACGTTGAACAAAGCGGTGACAGCGATCTATACGACTGGAGTTCTGTCCAGTCTGTACGCTGCGTATCTTTATCCGGGGCAGGCTGTAGCTGCTTCGCAATCCACAGGACTCATTAATGGAGTAGCAACCATTCTGTTAACCATTCTGATTGATCCTCGCATTTCGTTGCTCAGTGACAAATCTCTGCGCGGTGAAATCCGGCTGGATCGAATGAATCAGATCTATGGCTGTATGCTTGTATCCCGTTTATTTGGCACATTGTTGGCTCAGTTGTTATTGATTCCATTTGCCTACTGGATCGGCTGGATTGTGAGTATGATGTAAGCTAATTCCAATCTATATACAACAAAAGAAAAATAAAAAGGGGACTTCCCATGCGTCATGAAGATGACGGGAAGTCCCTTTTTTAGTCTTACTTAATGTCTAACGAACGGAGCACAAGTTAATAGCTCCAGTTCCCTCAAGTCTGCGGTTTAACGAGTCGTAGAGACATTATGTCATCGCTTTACATGTGCTGCTTCAGGCTGTTCCGCGGTTTCACCGGAATAACGTGACTGAAATTCGTTAAAATTAGCATTCCAAGTGAATTGTCCTCTTAAGATGCGATCGATTCGCTAGCGCTT
This sequence comes from Paenibacillus sp. LK1, assembly GCF_002750415.1. Taxonomy (NCBI): domain Bacteria; kingdom Bacillati; phylum Bacillota; class Bacilli; order Caryophanales; family Paenibacillaceae; genus Paenibacillus; species Paenibacillus sp. LK1. The sequence continues at coordinate 173,456 of NZ_PEII01000010.1, read as the reverse complement.
CTTAAATACGTACTTCAATGAACCATTACTTAATTAAACAGTACCGCGTATTCGGCATATCCTTCTTTTTCAAGATCTTCTTTGGGTACAAAACGAAGGGCTGCGGAATTGATACAATAACGCATTCCACCAGCTTCGGCAGGGCCATCATTGAACAGGTGACCCAGATGGGAATCCCCTTCACGACTTCTCACTTCGGTACGAATCATGAAGTGGCTGAGATCCGTTTTTTCCTTCACATTGTAGTCACGTAGTGGACGGGTGAAGCTTGGCCAGCCGCAGCCTGAATCGTATTTGTCGGTGGAACTGAACAGTGGCTCACCGGATACGATGTCAACGTAAATTCCGTCACCGTGGTGATCCCAGAACTCGTTATGGAACGCTGGTTCGGTTGCGTTGTTTTGGGTAACCTCATATTGCAGCGGCGTCAGACGCTCCTTCAGGCCGTCTTTATCCACTTTGCCGGACCAGTTGCGTTCGATAAAGTCTTCACGTCCAGAACCTTTACGGTACCGTTTGTAGTGCGCTGGGTTTTTGTGATGGTAACCTTGGTGATGCTCCTCTGCTTCATAGAACGTTTTCGCTGGCAAAATCGGTGTGAAGATTGGTTTGTCAAAACGTCCGCTTTGTGCCAAAGCTGCTTTGGAAGCTTCTGCGATCTGGCGTTGTTCTTCACTATGATAGAAGATGGCTGTCTGATAAGATGATCCACGGTCATGGAATTGTCCACCCGTATCTGTTGGGTCGATCTGTTGCCAGAACAATTCAATGAGTTTCTCATATGGGAAGATGGCAGGGTCGAATGTAATTTGAACGGCCTCTACGTGACCTGTCGTTTCCGAGCAGACCTCCTCATATGTTGGGTTCTCCGTATGTCCTCCTGTATATCCCGATACAATCTTATGAATACCGGGTAGTTCCTCGAAGGGGGATACCATACACCAGAAGCACCCGCCTGCAAAAGTTGCTTTTTCACTAGTATGTTGTTCCATGCTATAGTCACTCCATTTCTGATGAAGAATGATATTTTGGCTTACTCTTCTATTATATCCCGAATTGGCAAGCCAACCAAGCAGGATCGTAAAGAGGATGAGTCTGAAATGTTTCTGACTGTTTCGACTTAGACTTTTTTACGAGAGCGTAAGCGAAACAAGAGCAATATTATCGTCATGAACACGAGATAACCGGCAAGGATTAACAGGCTCACCCAGATTGATGATTCTGCTTGTGCACCCACATAGGCAAAAACAAAAATCGCAGGCAATTTGCCAATCGCTGTCGCAACTATGAACACCCAGAATGGGGTGTAGGTAATGCCCGCATAGATATTAACCGCCATTTGGGGCACGATGGGCAGCAGCCGCATAGACATGATACCCATGAAGGGATGAGCCTCCATCCATGTCGTAAATCGATTCAAACCTCGAATGCGTTCAAGATAGGTTCTGGCCTGATTTCGGAATATCGTTCTTGCTCCAGTGTATACCAGCAGTGCAGCAAATGTGGTTCCAAGCCAGCATATCCAGGCTGCTGTTGCAGTGCCGTAACTGTAGCCAAAGGCAATAATGACGATTTTGTACGGAATTACGGGTACAAGAGCAAACAACGTCGCCATGGCGAGTAAAAGTGGTATGGACTGATGCAGATCGGTCCAGGCCAGTAGTTCATATCTGTAAATAAACGTGACTCCGGCAACTAAAACATATAAGAGGAGCCATAACCATTTTCGCAAAATCCCAAACGCTCCTTTCAGACCAGGAAGGTCTTACCGTATCCCAACCCGTATTACTATCTCTCTAAAGTTTACCACGTTCAACCAAAGGATGGACAATTCGTGCCGGTTCTAGCTGCAATCACTGGCATGTTGCTGTCTGAAGGGTTACACTATAGGACGTAGAAATATAGAACTCATCTGAAGGTGGAATGATCATAATGGAAACAACCAAGCGAACCCGTGCTGCGATCATCGGACTCGGGGATATTGCACGTAAAGTATATTTGCCGCTGTTGACTGCCCACGCTAACGTGGAAATTACGGGGATTATGAACCGTTCTCCCGAGCCGGTGAAGGAAATACAGCATACCTATAGATTGAACAATGGAACAACGGACATAAAAGCATTGTTGTCCTGGGATCTGGATGCGGTGTTTGTACATACAGCGACAGAAGCTCATTTTGACATCGTTATGCAATGTTTGGAGCGCGGGCTGGCAGTATACGTGGACAAACCGCTGTCCTATACGTTAAGGGAGTCGGAAGAAATGACCGCATTTGCTGAAGCACAGGGTCTTCTTTTGGCGGTAGGTTTTAACCGGAGATTTGCACCGTTGTATCAAAATGCGAAGGAATGGATGCAGGCTGGACAGGGTTTTGAATCGCTGACAGTTACTAAACATCGGACAGGAATTCAGGATCGTTCCGCTGCAGAAACCATCTATGATGATCTCATTCATATCCTTGACCTGATGTTATGGTATTCGGATCACAATGTGCAGCTGCTCCATCAGTGGATACGTAAAAATGATCTGGACCGACTGTTGCATGCGGCTGGATCAGCCAAGCTGGGCAAAACGGCATTTGGCAGATTCGATATGGTACGCCAAGCAGGAGCGAATCTGGAGAAGCTTGAGCTGTATGGCGGGGGAAGATCGGTAGAAGTGCTGAACATGGAAATAGCGAAGTATGAGGAACGTGGTGCACAGGAACGCAAGGAAACCTTTGGCAGCTGGGAAAGTATTTTGACCCGAAGAGGATTCACAGGAGCAATTGATCAATTCTTGGCAAATCTTGAAACCCCGGATGACTGTGCCATCAGTGCAAGTCATGTCATGGACAGTCATGACCTGGCCGAACAGCTTATTCGCGGTTAATCTTGAAGAAGGTCGTGCGGGAGTGTGAATGAAGCCTTCCGCACCAATGATTCATTAAACGATATTGGAGGAAGTATAATACCATGGATGAATATGAAAAAGAACGCAACAAACAGATTGAGGAAGCTGTAATTGAGACGTATAAACAGGAAGAGGAAATGATGATTCTGGTATTTGCCCAGTGGTGTGTCAATCATGGACTGGATCCGGAAGAGATGTACCAGCAAGCCTACCCGGAACAACTGAGCAACGAGCGTTTGCAGCAGGTGCTGAAGCTAGTTGTATCCAAGGAGGAAGCCGGTGACATTCCGGACGACACTGTATTGGGCGTGTTATCCATGTTTGGCAATGAAGATCTGGCTATGGTTGTATCCGAGGCGATTGCCAAGCGCAAATAAGTTTCGGTTACGAATAATACGTATACGTATTAATGAAGCGATTACATCTGTTCCCGGTGAATGACGCGGAATTCCTTGGGCGACATTCCGAACCGGGAGCGGAATACCCGGTGGAAATACGTATAATTGTTAAAGCCGGAAGATTCGGCTACATGTTCGAGTGTCATTGGACTAAAAATGATCCGTTCCCTGGCCATGTTCAGTCGTACATCCAGTGTATATTGCATAATACTTTTACCAAACGCTTCTTTGAAGAGATGAACTCCCCTTGATACACTGATTCCAATATGGGTAGCTATATCTTCAAGCTTGAATAGAGAAGAAGCGTTTTCCTCGATGTAACTTTTAATCTCATATGCCACATAGTTGGTATTAGTAATCGTCGGATGCTCCGAGAGCATACGATCCACTTCAAGACAAAGAATTCGCATATAATAACTGGCGATTTCAGGATAAGGATTGGAAATACGGCGCTGCTCCAGTACGAGCTGACGAAACAGGGTAAGCAGGCTTTCGGTTAGCTGCACCTTGATCCGGTTCGGCCTCTTGTGATGTTTCCACCACTCATCCACCCAGTCCCCATTGAAGAAAATATGGTAATCACCACTCTCCACAAGTCGTTCGCCCATCGGATTTTGCTCTTTGTCTATTCTTAGTTCATACGGCTCATCTGGACTAAACAGAAGCAGATCACCCGCATCAACAAGCGACATCTCGCCGTCTACACGGGCTCGACAACGTCCGTCCGTCTGGAGCCTCAACAAGTAATTCTTTACTCCCTCAGGGTGCAAGCCTATATAAGGTTTGCGATGAAACGAGAAGCCTGCTGTAAGAACCTGGCAGGAATAATCAGTCGGCATTGGCATACTCCTTGCAATTTGAAAATTATGACCAGATAGTTCATGTTTCGATCATATTATTCATTTTAATTGAAGCCGAAACGGAATACCATAGTATTAAATTCAAGTGCAACACTTAAGCGTAAAACCTTCAATTACAAATATGCAAATTTACAGGTTCTCACCATTCATAAGGAGATGAACATCACTGTGGAGAAAATGAAAGCGGGCATTATTGGTTGCGGTAACATTAGCGCCATTTATCTTGAGAATTTTAAAGATAATCCTCTCATTGAAGTGGTGGCTGTTGCGGATTTGATCCGTGAACGGGCACAAGAACGAGCTGATGAATTCAATATCGCAAACGTTTACAATGTAGATGAGTTGCTGCAAGATAACGAAATTGAGCTTGTGCTAAACCTCACGGTTCCTGGCAGTCATGCCATGACTGATCTGGCTGTGCTTGAAGCAGGCAAACATGTGTATGCCGAGAAACCGTTGGCAATCTCTCTTGAGGATGGTCGCAAGGTAATCGAACTGGCTGAGGAAAAAGGATTGTATGTTGGTTCAGCACCGGATACATTCCTTGGATCAGGCATTCAGACTGCCCGCAAGGCTATTGAAGAAGGACTGATCGGTAAACCGATTGCGGCAACTTCATTCTTCATGGGTGGAGGGCCGGAAGCTTGGCATCCGAATCCGGAGTTCTTTTATGTCGCTGGTGGCGGACCGATGTTTGATATGGGGCCTTACTATTTGACCGCGCTGATCACCCTTCTTGGACCGATTCGCAGAATCAGTTCCTCAGCAGGTGTACAGATCACAGATCGCGTTATTGGTTCCGGGCCGAAGGAAGGTACACCTATTGAGGTACAGACGCCAACACACTTGGCAGGAACGATTGATTTTGAGGAAGGTGCCATTGCAACCATGATCACCAGCTTCGATATCCGGGGTACTTCGGATTTGCCACGGATTGAAATCTACGGTACCGAAGGTACGATGAGCATACCGGATCCCAACTTTTTTAACGGGGAAGTGAAGCTGCGCAGATTCGGTCAGGACACATGGGAGACTGTGACGCCTGCTTTTGAAAGCAGACAGAACGAGCGCGGAATCGGCGTTACCGAAATGGTTGAATCCATTCGAGCCGGACGCGAACACAAGGCCAGCGGTAAGCTCGCCTACCATGTGCTTGAAGCTATGCATGCGTTCCAGCGCTCCTCGCTTGAGGGCAAACACATCCAAATGGAGAGCACTTATCAAGCAGGAGCAAAAAACAATACAGATGAAAATCAGTCAGAGGCTGTACAGTCACACTAATTGATCTCGGATGAGGTGAACCGGTAAATGTTGAAGGTTGGATTACAGCTATATACGGTACGTGATGAACTGGAACGCGATTTCAAAGGTACACTCGCTAAGGTTGCAGAGCTTGGATATCAAGGCGTAGAGTTCCATAACTTTTACGGACATAGCCCGGAAGAAGTAAGGGCCATTCTGGATGAATTCGGTCTGGAGATTGTGGGTACCCATGTTCAGTACAATAGTCTGCTTGAGGATCTTGATGGCGTGATCGCTTATCACAAAGCCATCGGAAACAAAAACCTGATTGTTCCTTATCTGTCGGAAGAACAAAGGCAGTGGGATAACGTATTTGCTTCCCTGAATGATATTGGTGAGAAATGTGCAGCGCAGGATATGGTGTTAATGTATCACAATCATGATTTTGAATTTACAGAGCAGGTTGAGGGGCAGCCGGCGTTATACGCGATGTATGATACCGTAACCGCTTCCCATCTGCAAGTGGAGTTGGATTCGTGTTGGGCTCACGCCGCAGGATACCCGCCAACGGAAGTCATCGCGAAGTATGCGGGACGTCTGCCACTGGTCCACTGGAAAGACATGCGCCGTTCAGAAGGTCAAGTCCTTACAGTGGAATTCGGTCAAGGTGAGGTAGATCTGGGGGCTGTAGCTACAGCGTCAGATCAGGCGGGAGCCGAGTGGCTTGTTGTGGAGCAGGATGTATGTCAGAATCCTCCACTGCAAAGCATCGAGAGCAGTATGAACTGGATTAGAAAATATGCCGCTAATGGAGGACTTGTTCATGTCTAAAGTACTTAATATCGCCATCGTAGGTTGTGGCGGAATCGCCAAAGGTAAACATATGCCCAGCCTGTCCAAACAATCTCAGGGCCGTATGGTCGCTTTCTGCGACATTGTGAAAGAACGTGCGGAGGAGGCAGCAGCTGAATTCGGTGCTGAGGGAGCCAAAGTATATACGGATTATAACGAGATGCTGAAGGATGAAAGCATTGATGTGGTACACGTGTGTACACCAAACGACTCCCACTCCGTGATCACTGTCGCTTCTCTTGAGGCGGGCAAACATGTAATGTGTGAAAAGCCAATGGCGAAGACGTCTGCACAAGCGCAGGCTATGCTGGAAGCCGCACAACGTACAGGCAAAAAGTTGTCCATTGCGTATCAGAACCGATTCCGCAATGATAGCCAATACCTGAAACAAATGTGTGAAGAAGGCGAGCTGGGCGATATTTATTTCGGTAAGGCAATTGCACTTCGCCGCCGTGCTGTACCTACCTGGGGTGTGTTTCTTGATGAGGAAAAGCAGGGCGGAGGGCCGTTGATTGATATCGGTACACATGCGCTGGACCTGACTCTTTGGTTGATGGATAATTACAAACCGAAGAGTGTAATGGGCTCAACGTTCCACAAGCTGGGTCAACGTGAGAATGCGGCCAATGCTTTTGGTCCGTGGGACCCGGAACAATTCAAGGTAGAGGATTCTGCATTCGGCTTTGTGACGATGGAGAATGGGGCTACAATTATTATCGAGTCCAGCTGGGCACTGAATGTTGCTGAGTTCGGCGAAGCCAAATCACTGCTTTGCGGAACAGAAGGTGGCGCGGATATGAAGGATGGTCTGCGTATCAATGGCGAGAAACGCAGCCGTCTGTTTGAAACTAAGGTAGATCTGGATGCAGGTGGAGTTGCTTTTTATTCTGGTAGTGCAGAAAATGAAGCGGATCGTGAAGCTAGAATGTGGCTTGAAGCGATCATTGAAGACAAAGATCCAGTTGTAAAACCTGAACAAGCCATCGTGGTTACTCAGATCCTTGAAGCGATCTACGAGTCTGCTCAGACAGGCAAAGCGGTTTATTTCGACTAAACCGACCAGATATCATTTCCAATGAAATAACCAGTATTCTTACGTTTAATTTCAGGATAGAATAGCTCTTGATTTTCCACAATAACGATACAATCATGTGATCTGAACGGTATTTTTAGGCAGTTCATGGTTCATAAAACCAGCAAATAATATGATATTTAATCTAGGGAGGAATCGCACTTGAAACTCGGCGTATTTTTGGTACTATTCGGAGGACGTAAATTGGAGGATGCACTCGACTATGTTGCATCCAAGGGCTTGAAAGCAGTAGAAATCGGAACTGGTGGACATCCAGGTAATGCTCATTGTAAACCCGATGAGCTTCTGAGCAATCCGACAGCATTGAAAAACTTCAAAAATGCAGTAGAATCCCGTGGCCTGACTATCAGCGCATTGAGCTGTCACGGTAACCCGCTTCATCCACAAAAGGATATTGCAAAAGGATTCCACGATGATTTCGTTAAGACGGTAGAACTGGCTGAGAAACTGGAAGTGCCTGTTGTAAACACATTCTCCGGTTGTCCCGGAGACCATGAGGATGCCAAATATCCGAACTGGCCTGTTGCACCATGGCCGAATGACTTCCAGGAAGTACTTAAATGGCAATGGGACAACAAAGTTATCCCTTACTGGACAGAGTGGGGCAAGTTCGCTGCAGATCACAATGTGAAAGTGGGACTGGAGCTGCACGGTGGGTTCTCGGTGCATACACCAGCTACCTTGCTGAGACTGCGTGAAGCAGCAGGCGAAGTGATTGGCGCTAACTTGGACCCAAGCCACATGTGGTGGCAAGGTATTGATCCGGTGCAAGCAATCCACATTCTGGGACGTGAAGGCGCGATTCATCACTTCCATGCGAAAGACACAACTATTGATCCAATTAACGTGAACAAATATGGTGTAACAGATATGCAGGATTATACAAACATGCTTGATCGTGCTTGGCAATTCCGCTCGGTCGGTTATGGTCACGATAACAAAACTTGGGCTGATATTATTAGCGCTCTGCGTCTGGTTGGATATGATTATGTCGTAAGTATTGAACACGAAGATGGTCTGATGTCGGTAGAAGAAGGATTCTCTAAAGCTGTGCAAAATCTCCAACAAGTATTGATTGAAGAGCCGCTGGGAGATATGTGGTGGGTTTAGAGTTACACTAGGGGGAAATTGAATATGATTAACGTCACCATTTGGAATGAATTTGTCCATGAGAAAATTCACGATGAAGTAAGGGAAGTCTACCCAGACGGTTTGCATATGGCTTTGGCAAACGGACTGGGAGGCGAAGGCTTTGCCATTCGGACTGCAACACTGGATCAGCCTGAACATGGATTAACTGATGAGGTGCTGAATTCTACAGATGTGCTTATATGGTGGGGACATATGGCGCATGATCGTGTGAGCGACGAGATTACACAGAAGGTTGCACAGCGGGTCCTGGATGGTATGGGGTTGATTGTGCTGCACTCCGGTCACTTCTCCAAGCCATTCAAAGCGCTGATGGGCACAAGTTGTGACCTGAAATGGCGTGAAGCCAATGAGCAGGAGATTATCTGGTGTGTGAATCCGTCCCATCCGATTGCAGAGGGCATCAACAGCAAGATAATTCTGGAAAAAGAAGAAATGTACGGGGAATTCTTCGATATTCCAGTACCGGATGAGCTGGTGTTTGTAAGCAATTTCCAAGGTGGAGAGGTATTCCGGAGCGGATGTACATTCCTCCGCGGTTCAGGTAAAATCTTCTATTTCCGTCCAGGTCATGAAACATACCCGACCTTCTATAATCCGGAAATTTTAAAAGTGATCAGCAATGGAGTGAAGTGGGCATATCCTACGCGCAACGTTAAGCCTGAATTTGGCTTCAGCGAGCCTGTGAGATCCCTTGGTAACGTGCTGGTTTAAGCTGCAAATTGGCTGTATGAACGCATAAAATAAACGATATACCAGAGAACCCTTCTCCAAGTCAAGTATGACTGTGGCAGCGGGGTTCTTTTTGGGTAAGATAGCTACATGGGAGTTAGACGATATTTTCCCATGGTTCCGTTGTCCCATGTGATGTATACTGAGTTGTATCATCGAAGTTGAGTTATGCTCTAAAAATTTAACTTTTTAGCGGCAGACGTTTTCTTTGAGACTTAAATATGTTATTATGAAATATACTAACTAAACGTAAGTTGAGTGATCTCTAAAGAGGTGATTAATGTGGAAGGCCAAGATTTGCGGATGTGTCCGCGCTTTGAGACGGCGTTTTCTTTTCTGGGTAAGCGCTGGAACGGTCTGATTATTCAAACGTTGATGAGTGGTTCGAAGCGATTCAAGGATATCTCCAACCTGATACCATCCATGAGTGATAAGATGTTGTCAGAACGGATGAAAGATCTGGAAAGCGAAGGAATTCTGATCCGTCATGTCTATCCGGAGACGCCAGTTCGTATTGAATATGAACTGACAGAGAAAGGCAAGGCGCTACAGCCTGTTATGAATCAAATTCAAGACTGGGCAGAGCAGTGGGTTGAGTAGTAACAGCTTCCCCGGCTCAAACTAAGTGAACTGTTGGGATAAAGGCTCTTGGTTTCCAGTGGAAATCAGGAGTTTTTGTCTTCACGGTCCTGCACATGTTGTCGCGAGTTGTAGTATAATTGTAAATAAAATGGCCGCAGGCGGCCGGAGCGAGGAGGCCACTTGTCATGAGAGAAGAAAGCTTATCCCGTGAAGTACGCTACGGCAAGCAAGATATTGCAGAACTTGAGAGCGCATCCATCCAGGTACATCTAATCTACAAAAAAGCTGCGGAGCTATTTAAACGAACTTCATATTCCGCGTCGGTTAAGGATGATGTTGCAGGAGAGAAGACTCATTCCACGAATAGCAATGGTCAGGTAATGGCTCCGGCGGTACTGCAAAAATGGATTCAGACAGCAAGAGGCTGGAAATGTATCGGATGTGAACTGAGACAACCCGATTCCATCGGAGCACAGACTGAAGCCAACTTTCATGAAGAACGTGTGTATCTGGATGTGGGTGAAGGTCGTTTTGTTCAAGCGGAGATGCTGATTCAGGCGATTGTATGGTCACAATATGAGAAGATCCGCCTGTTCGCACCTTGGCTGGGTGATGACACCTTCTACACTGTACAGGAGCTGGATGTGATTGCCCGTTATATTGTACCTACCTATTTCTCCGAACGGCCGCTGCATGAGCAGGGCAAGGTATCCAAGGTACACCATTCATATGGTCAGATTCCGTTCTATCAGGAATATGTGGATGCACCTTCGTTCTGTGTACAGGTGGACGGTGGATTACTTGAAGGGCGTTTGCTGACAGGTGTTTATGTGTCGGAGGAACAGTTCTTTGGGCTCAATCCGTATCTGAAGGATGGAGACGGGGGCCGTACCTACATGCAGGCTTGTGTCCAGTAACCATGTTATTCAATAACCTTAAAGATAATTAGGAGCCAAAGGGCCTGCTTGCAGGCTCTTTGTGCTGTACAAACCAGTTATGGACGCTACTGGATGAAAAGTAACGGCATTGACACTTTTTTTGCATGAATTTTGTGCCATAATAGAGGTTATGGACAACAGGGTGAATGATTTTACGCAGGGTGGTGTTACCTACATGAAGAAGAGAATCCCCGGTTACATAGGTATATGTCTGCTTATTCTGGTTATATTAGCCGGTTGTAGCGAGACACAGCCTTCCGAACAGCCAATCGTCAAAGAGACCGAATCGCAGAATACGATCACTGTGGCAGTGGATGGCAGCACTTTTTTGCCTGACGCAACGAAGTCCATTAAGAGAGATTTTAGTGAAGGTCTGACGCTCAAGAAAGCACTGTTGAACAGTGGACTTGTCGATTTTACAGCAGATGGAAAGCGGATCCAATCCGTGGGGGAAGTTTCTCTGGACTCCTCACTTAGCTGGGCAGTCAAACTGAATGGCAAGGATATTGACCCGGAAAATTGGGACATGGAACTTCATGTCAAAGATGAAGTGATCATATATGTAAAAGCCGCTGACAGTGGGGGAGACGATGTTGTTTACCAAACAACATTACTCAAGGTGAGCGGTGGAAATATTATGCCAAATCTCAATCGTCAATATGCCGGGGTGTATGTTCAGGAATGTACTGTGCGTGATGTATTGAAGTCCAGTGGGATTGTAAGAATGTCGGAAAACAACAAGTTCGTCGTTTCCGTTGAAAATGTAATTCCCCGGATGAACCAACGCTGGATGATCATGGTGAATGATAAGGAACTGATGGAAAACGGTTTGGACATGAAATTGAATCCACGTGATGCAGTAAAGCTTGAGTTGACTACTGTATCTTAAGTATAACAAAAGCCCAATCTTCGTTATAGAAGATGGGCTTTTTTCATCTGCGTATCAAATGTTTACAAGATGGGGAAAGCGTCAAATTCGGCAAATCTCGTTAGGACACAATTCACAGTGACAGATGCCCTGGAGCATGTGCAGATCCTTGATGACAATCATGCCGTTGTCGTATTCAATGGCGTCTTTTTTACGCAGATCGCTTAACATGCGGTTGACACTTTCACGGGTCGCTCCAATCATATTGGACAGATCCGTGTGCGTTATTTTTTTATGAATCATGACATGCTCTCCATGGGGTTCGCCGTAGGAATTGGACAATCGAATTAGCGTGGAGCAGAGTGCACCTGGTTTCCCATATAACATCAGATCACGGAATTTGGTTTGGGTTAACCGGTGATGGATACCCATCCATTTCATAAAGTCGATCGCAAAGTCACAGTGTTGGCAGATCAGCATCTCCAGGTCTTTATGCTCCAGTACACCGATCTCACTATCCTCCAGCACTTCCGCCGAAAAGCTGTGTTTCGATCCGAAGAACGGATCAGCCTGCCCAATCATATCACCGGATTGATACATGTACATAATCAGTTCCTTGCCTTCATCCGTGGATTTGGTGATCTGAGCACGGCCCCGTTTCATATAATAAAGTTTGTCAGAGACATCTCCTTCCCAATACAGATGGGTTCCTTCCGGATAGGTTCTGTCCTTCATCGTTACGAGCAGATGGTTGAAATTGGCTTCCGAGAAACAGTTGGTATTTCCGCGTTTTTCCAGTACACTCAGTTGTTCTCTCATAAGTCTATCTCCCCTTTGTGTCCATCGGACGGCCTTCTGCAGCTTGGACTGGCCCCCGTGGTTCGCCGCAAACCGTTGCCGTCCTGATCAGGGTCATCTCTCGGCCGGAAAGGACGGTACAAATTGCGGTGGTTCAATTTTTAAGTTCAGTATATACCTTATCTTGCCGTTTGAGGGGCGTGGAAAGGGGGCAAAAATGGCGAAATTTCAAACATTGTGATTAAATTCACTTTCTGAAGGGGAGGATGAATCTGACAGCCCTATAATTTAAATAGGAAGTGTAAATGGCTAAGTGAGGGACACTAAAAAACTTAAATTAAATTTGTTATACTTTGTGAAAAAAATCACATAATTAACTCTTTCCCCATGATACGATGTGAATGTAAAGAAGAGAGACAAACCAATACGAACCTTTAGGAGGATGAGGGAGATGGCTGTAAAGAACGAAGTCGCCCCAGTAAAAGAACCGACAGCAGGTCAGTATATTCAAACGTTAATTGACAAAGCGAATAAAGCACATGCAGCATTCATGTCCATGGATCAGAAACAGATTGACCGCATCGTGCAAGCGATGGCGCTGGCAGGTCTCGACAAACATATGATGCTCGCCAAGATGGCCGTGGAAGAAACAGGCCGGGGTGTGTATGAGGATAAAATCACCAAAAATATATTTGCAACAGAGTATGTATATCATAGCATCAAATATGACAAAACAGTAGGGGTTATTGAAGATAATGAGTACGAAAGTTTCCAGAAAATTGCTGAGCCTGTCGGCATTATCATGGGGATTACCCCGGTAACGAATCCGACATCCACCACAATGTTCAAAGCACTGATTTCCATCAAAACGCGTAACCCGATCATCTTCGGTTTCCACCCATCTGCACAGAACTGTAGCCGGGAAGCTGCCAAAATTTTGCGAGATGCTGCAGTGAAGCATGGTGCTCCAGCGGATTGTATCCAGTGGATAGATGATCCTTCCATGGATCGTACAAACGCGCTGATGAATCATAACGATGTGGCGCTCATTCTGGCAACAGGCGGATCAGGCATGGTACGGGCGGCATACAGCTGTGGTAAACCGGCACTGGGCGTAGGGCCAGGGAACGTACCTTGCTTTATTGAGAAAAGCGCAGATATCAATCAAGCGGTAACGGATCTGATTTTGTCCAAATCGTTTGATAACGGCATGATTTGTGCTTCCGAGCAAGCAGTCATCATCGAAGAACCGATCTTCGATCAGGTGAAAAAGAAAATGATCGCGAACGGCTGTTACTTCGTCAACAAGGATGAGGCTGCGAAACTGACCGCAGGTGCGATTAATGCTGAGAAATGTGCGGTGAACCCGGCGATAGTTGGTCAATCTGCAGTCAGCATTGCGCAAATGTGCGGTATCGAGGTCCCTGCTAACACCAAAATTCTCGTAGCCGAGATTGAAGGGGTAGGTACAAAATTCCCGTTGTCGGCTGAAAAACTAAGCCCGGTACTGGCTTGTTACAAAGTGAAAACGGCAGCTGAAGGGATTGAGCGTGCAGCAGAAGTGGTTGCTTTTGGCGGCATGGGTCACTCCTCTGTTATTCATTCGACGAACGAAGAAGTCATTGGCAAATTCGCAGATCGTCTGCAAACAGGACGGATTATCGTGAATTCGCCATCCACACACGGTGCCATCGGTGACATCTACAACACCAACATGCCGTCACTGACGTTGGGCTGCGGATCGTATGGACGTAACTCGACTTCTTCCAACGTAACCGCTGTGAACTTAATCAACGTGAAAAGGGTGGCTCGCCGTACCGTGAATATGCAGTGGTTCAAAGTGCCGAACAAAGTCTACTTCGAAAAAGGTGCAACACAGTATCTTGCCAAAATGCCGGACATCACACGCGTAGCCATTATTACGGATGCGATGATGGTCAAACTCGGTTATGTGGAAAAAGTAGAGCACTATCTGCGTCAACGTCAAATGCCAGTAGCTATTGAAGTGTTCTCTGATGTCGAACCCGATCCATCGACAACAACGGTAGATCGCGGTACAGAAATGATGCGCCGCTTCCAGCCAGACTGCATTATCGCACTCGGTGGGGGATCACCGATGGATGCTGCAAAAGCGATGTGGCTGTTCTATGAATATCCTGACACAGACTTTAACGACTTGAAGCAGAAATTCATGGATATCCGCAAACGGATCTACAAATATCCACGTCTCGGCGTGAAAGCGAAATTCGTAGCGATTCCGACAACTTCGGGCACAGGTTCGGAAGTAACATCGTTCGCGGTTATTACAGATAAAAATCAAGGAAATACCAAATATCCGCTGGCAGACTACGAGTTGACACCAGACGTGGCGATCGTGGATCCTGAGTTTGTATATACTCTGCCTAAAACGGCTGTCGCAGACACAGGTATGGACGTACTGACGCATGCGATCGAAGCGTATGTCTCCGTTATGGCGAATGATTACACGGATGGACTCGCGATCAAAGCGATTCAACTGGTATTCCAATACCTCGAGCAATCGGCGCTGCAAGGTGACAAATTGGCTCGTGAGAAAATGCATAACGCTTCGACGATTGCCGGTATGGCTTTTGCCAACGCATTCCTGGGCATTAACCACAGCTTGGCGCACAAATGGGGCGGTCAGTACCACACTGCACATGGACGTACCAATGCGATCCTGATGCCGCACGTCATTCGCTACAATGCGAAAAAACCGACGAAGTTTGCATCGTTCCCGAAATATTCGCACTTTGTGGCAGATGAGCGTTATGCCGAAATTGCCCGCATTCTGGGATTGCCTGCACGTACGACAGAAGAAGGGGTTACCAGCCTCATCAATGCCATTCGCAAACTGAACAAAACATTGGGTATTGAAGAGTCGTTCCAGGAAATCGGATTCGATGCCAAAGACTTTGAGGCACATGTCGATTATCTGGCAGACCGCGCATTCGAGGACCAATGTACAACAGCCAATCCAAAACTGCCGCTGGTGACTGAACTGGCAGATGTGTACCGCAACGCTTTCTACGGCAAGTTTGAATAACAACTAAAGCAGCAGTATGATTCAGGCATATAGTCAGGGTTCCCCGTAAGGGGAGCCCCGATTGCCGTCTTTGCTGTAAAAAAAGGTATAACGTAATCCTTGCAGTTGTCTTTTTTAAAAGAGGTTACACGGAATCCGTGTTGTTACTTTTTGAACCAGGTATTCACACCATAACGAAGAGGGAAGAAAGAACTGAAGAAGCGAAGCGTTCTCTTTCAAGCACGATTTCATCCTTCTATGCTATATAGTTTGAATCATAAATGTACACGATAACGGAGAGGGCAGAAAAAACTGAAGAAGCGAAGCGCTCGCCTTTATCCCCGTATTTTACCCTTAAAAAATGGAATCAATAAAATTCGGGGGTAACAGCGATCGGAAGTTGTTCTGTCCGCGCAGTGGCTAAGTGTGAATTTGCAGGGTTCACCATGACACAGCACAGGTGGAGTGAGGATGGTCACAAACTTTGTGATAAAAATCACAGATGATGAAAGAACGAAGTCGTATACTGAAAATGTAAGAAAAACATTCATCCGCGGTTCCGGTTCCCAAGTAGAGAGAACATGTTCCGGCTTACATGTGAAAAATATCACATTAATCGCGGCTCTGGGCACAGATGAGACGAGTGAAGCATCCTGTCATGTGTCCGGAAATCCAAATTTGTGGAGGGATTACTATGTCGGTGATCGAAAAAGATGTCAAACAACAAACAGGTTGGAGAAACTTTACCAAAGGAACATGGACGAAATCCGTAGATGTGAATGATTTTCTAGTACGCAACTTATCACCTTACTATGGCGACGAAGCATTTCTTGCAGGTGCAACTCAGAATACAAAAGAGTTATGGGATATCGTATCCGATCTGACCAAAAAAGAGCGCGATAATGGCGGGGTACTCGATGTTGACGTAAACACGCCAGCAACGATTGTTTCTCACCAACCCGGTTATCTGGATAAATCCAAAGAGCAGATTGTTGGTGTTCAAACGGATGCTCCATTCAAACGTTCCATTCAGCCATTCGGTGGAATTCGCATGATGATTGATGCTTGTGAAGCTTATGGTTTTGAAATGCCTCAAGGCGTCATTGATATATTTACGAACATCCGCAAAACACATAATCAGGGCGTATTTGATGCTTATACATCCGAAATGCGTGCAGCACGTAAAGCAGGGATTATTACCGGTCTGCCTGATGCTTACGGCCGTGGCCGGATCATCGGTGACTATCGCCGGGTAGCTCTGTATGGCGTGGACTTCCTGATTCGAAATAAAAAAGGTGAGCTGAATGCACTTGAAGTCGATGTGATTGATGAAGATGTCATTCGCCTGCGTGAAGAACTGTCTGAGCAGATTCGTGCATTGCAAGAATTGAAACAACTGGGTGAGATGCACGGTTTCGATATTTCGTTGCCAGCCACAACCGCAAAAGAAGCGTTCCAATGGCTCTACTTCGGTTACCTGGCTGCGATCAAAGAGCAAAATGGTGCGGCAATGTCGCTCGGACGTGTTTCTTCGTTCCTTGATATTTACATTGAACGTGATTTGCAAGAAGGCTTGCTAACTGAAGAACAGGCTCAAGAACTGGTTGACCATTTTGTTATGAAACTTCGGATCGTCAAATTCCTGCGTACGCCAGATTATAATGAATTGTTCAGTGGAGACCCAACATGGGTAACTGAATCCATCGGTGGCATGTCCGTAAATGGAGAAACCCGTGTTACGAAAAACAGCTTCCGTTTCCTGCACACCCTGAACAACCTTGGTCCTGCACCTGAGCCGAACCTGACTGTACTTTGGTCCACAAAGCTTCCGGAGGCTTTCAAACAATACTGTACGAAAGTATCCATAGAAACGAGCTCCATCCAGTATGAAAATGATGATCTGATGCGTCCGATCTACGGAGACGATTATGGTATTGCTTGCTGCGTATCTGCGATGAAAATCGGGAAACAAATGCAGTTCTTCGGCGCTCGTGCGAACCTGGCAAAAGCATTGCTGTATGCAATCAACGGCGGTCGTGATGAGAAATCGGGAGCACAAGTTGGACCTGAATATCCGGCGATCACAAGCGAAGTGCTGGAGTACAATGAAGTTATGAAACGTTTCAAACCGATGATGGAATGGCTCGCCAAACTGTATATGAACTCACTCAACGTCATTCATTACATGCATGACAAATACAGCTATGAGCGTATTGAAATGGCCCTACATGACCGTGACATTGTACGTACGATGGCTTGTGGTATTGCTGGTCTCTCGGTTGCAGCAGACTCTCTGAGTGCCATCAAGTATGCGAAAGTCAAACCGATCCGCAACGAACAAGGCATCGCAATTGATTTTGAAATTGAAGGCGACTTCCCTTGTTACGGTAACAATGAAGACAGTGTCGATAGCATTGCAGTTGAACTGGTGGAAAGCTTCATGGGCATGATTCGCAAACACAAAGCGTATCGTAATGCGATCCCAACACAGTCTGTACTGACGATCACATCGAACGTAGTGTATGGCAAAAAAACAGGTACAACACCTGATGGCCGTAAAGCAGGCGAACCGTTTGCTCCAGGGGCGAACCCAATGCATGGTCGGGATAAAAAAGGTGCACTGGCATCCCTTGGCTCAGTAGCCAAACTGCCGTACGAACACAGCCTTGACGGGATCTCTAACACATTCTCCATCGTGCCTAAAGCACTCGGAAAAGAGTCAGACACACGTAAATCCAATCTGGTTGCCATGATGGACGGTTATTTTGGTCAAGGGGCACACCATCTGAACGTGAACGTATTTGATCGCCAGCAGTTGATTGACGCGATGGATCACCCGGAAAACTATCCGCAGTTGACTGTACGGGTATCCGGTTACGCGGTTAACTTCATCAAACTGACACGTGAGCAACAACTCGATGTCATTAACCGGACCTTCCACGGTTCGATGTAACACGGGCTTAACTTAACAGTTCATAGGAGATAGGAGTAGAACCTCCATATTAAACGCACAGCGGATGCGATACAGAAAGGAAGAGGCAGCATGGTTAATGGACATATTCATTCACTCGAAACTTTCGGGACGGTTGACGGCCCAGGCATCCGCTTCGTGCTTTTTATGCAGGGATGTCTGCTCAAATGCCAGTATTGTCACAATCCGGATACATGGGCACTGGATGGTGGCAGGGAAATGAGTGTGGAGGAGGTACTGGCTGAAATCGAGCCATACCTGTCCTACTATCGCAGTTCCGGCGGAGGACTTACGGTATCCGGTGGGGAGCCAACATTACAGGCTCATTTTGTAGCCGAAGTTTTCAAAGAAGCGAAACGCCGCTGGGGATTGCATACTACGCTGGACAGCAACGGTTTCAATGAACCGGATCGGATTCATGATTTGTTAGATAACACGGACCTGGTTTTGTTGGATCTGAAGCACATTAATGATGAGAAACATATCAAGCTGACAGGTAAATCCAACGAGAGAACATTGCGCACCGCACAATGGTTATCGGACAATGGACGAAAAATGTGGATTCGCCACGTGTATGTGCCAGGGATTCACAATGAGGAAGAAGACTTGCTCAATCTGGGGCGGTTTATTGGAACGCTAAACGGAGTCGAGAAGTTCGAAATCCTGCCTTATCATCAGATGGGTATTTACAAATGGCAGGCGCTGGGGAAAGCCTATCCGCTTGACGGTGTTCCTTCTCCGAGTGATGAGGAAGTAGAACGAGCGTATCGTTTGATTGAACAAGGTCGTACGGAAACAGCTGTCGTGGCATGTTCCAATAAGTAAACATTTATATACAGATCTTCCAACCAAGCAGTCTTTGCGAACATGTTTCGCAGGGGCTGTTTTTTTACTGTTATCAATTGTAAATGCAAGATTATTTGTCCAGTGAAGGATTTTATCCCTCTATTGATGAATTGTCATCCTTACGATGTAAGCTACAACTTTTTATAATCAGAGTGTAAAGCCAAATGCTCAATATCTTGAGGGGGGTCATACGAATGAAAAAAGGAATGACATTACTGCTTTCATTATTGCTTATCGCATCATGGACATTGGCAGGTTGTTCGAGCTCAACTAACGAACCACAACAGGGAGCAGGCAATACGCCTGCGGAGCCAAGCAAGGAACCGGTTGAGATGCTTCTCCGTCACACTCAGGTGGGTGCCGACAAACAAAAAAGGCTGGCCATTCTGCAGGACGTTGTGGCCAAAGTGGAGAGCGAAGTACCTAACCTGACCTTTACACTGGACGGAGTTGAATCCGATGTAAACCGTAAGGAGAAGCTTCGTGGTGAGATGGCAGCAGGAAATCCGCCGGATATCTTCGAATTGTTCGGTAGTCCGGACTCCAAAGTATATGCCAAGGAAGGCATGTTGTTAGATCTCACGCCGATCTTGCAAGAACTGGGCATTCAGGACCAATTCTCATCACTTGAACCATTTACCTATGAAGGCAAAGTGTACGGACTGCCTATTGGCGGATCGGGTGAAGGATTCTTCTACAATAAAGAGTACTTTACGCAAAAAGGTTGGAAAGCGCCTTCAACAATGGCTGAGCTGGATAATATGCTCGCTGAGATCAAGGCTGATGGCAAAGTGCCACTTGCTTCTGCTTCCAAAGCAGGCTGGGTTCCACTCATGTTAACAAACCATCTGTGGTCCCGTTACGCTGGACCTGATATTACGGCGAAGTTTGCTACAGGCGAAGCCAAGTGGACTGATCCAGGCGTTGTCGCAGGATTCGCGAAGCATAAGGAATGGGTGGATAAAGGTTACTTCAAAAAAGGCGAGCTTGGCTTTGAGTATGCAGAATATACAACTCAATTTACGAGTGGTGAAGCGATTCTGATGTACGACGGTACATGGAAATCGTCTGTATTCAAGGAAGGGCAGAGCGGTGAGTCACTCATTGGCAAGGTTGGTTTCTTCAATATGCCTCCAGTAGAGAACGGTGCAGGAGATCAAACAGCCCTGATGCGTGACGTCAATAACGGATACGGCTTCTCCGCAGCGGTTGCGGATGATCCTCAGAAGCTTGCGGCTGTTAAAGCCTTTATCAAAAACTTCTACAACGAAGATATGCAAGTTCGTGGACTCGTAGAAGACGGTGTGTTACCAGCAATGAAATTGGATGAAAAAGTGCTGACAGACAGCATTACTGACGATTTGATGAAAGAAATCGTAGCTGTTCTGAATGCATCGCAGACTTCATTCCCGGCTTTCGATGCACTCGTTCAAGCCGATGTAACGACAGAGATCAGTAACTTGCAAATTCAGAAGCTGGTTGGTGGACAGACGACACCAGAGAAAATGGCTGAAGAATTGCAGAAGGTTCAGGAAGAGGCTAATGCTTCAGTAGAATAAACGATCTTTAAGCGAAGAAGAGTACCTGCTAACACCATGCTGGTTTACCCCGGTTGGAACACTGCCGGGGTAAAACCCTTGGTCCTATCTAGAGAATTATACTGCTGAGGAATCTGCTCTATATACGAGCATAAGAAGTTGAAGTCACTGAAGGAGGTAGATCATGAATACTTCACTCCGCAGCCCGCTGATCTATACGTTGTTTGTGTTGCCGGCACTGATCTTGTTTATCATGTTTTTCCTGTATCCTATCGGCAGTTCACTCTATTACAGTCTGACCAGTTGGAACGGTGTATCCGCAGAGCCGCGTTTTGTGGGACTGTCCAACTATGCAAAAGCATTGACAGATGAACGTTTTTGGATTTCTACGCGCAATAACGGTTTCTTTATCGCATTTTCGGTTTTGATCCAGGTGCCTCTCATTGTGTTGTTTTCCCTGCTCATTGCAAACGTGAAGAGATTGAAGGGATTATACAAAACAGCCGTCTTTTTGCCGTCCATTATGTCAACGGCAGTCATCGGTATTCTGTGGGGATTCATCTACGAACCTAACATCGGCCTGTTGAATCAATTACTTGAAACGGTAGGAATCTCGCCGGTCTATTGGTTGTCTGATAACCGATTCGCAATGATATCCATTCTCGTAACCAATGCGTGGCAGTGGACGGGATTTTATATTGTCATGGTTTTGGCGGCCATTCTGGCTATTCCCAAGGATCTGGATGAAGCGGCAGCCATTGATGGAGCAACAGCCGTACAAAGAGCTTTCAAAATTACATTGCCACTTATCAGACCTATTATTTCCGTCGTCATCATGTTATCCATTGCCGGGGCGATGAAGGCAGCAGATATTGTTCTGGTTATGACCAAAGGTGGACCCGCAGGCTCTACCGAAGTGCTTGCTACGTATATGATCAAATATGCGATTACCAATTTCAAATACGGTTATGGCAATACGATTGCTGTTCTGATCTTTGCTCTGACGCTTGTGCTCACCGCGGTATATCAGTTGCTGGTGGCGAGACGCAACGAAAGGGTGGAATATTGATGGTAAAAAACATAAAAGGCAGTATACCTCATGTTTTGTTAATGTTGTATCTACTTGCGATTCTGTTTCCCTTTTTATTCGTAATTTTTTCTTCATTTAAGCAGGATAACAACGAAATTGCACTGAATCCGTTCGGTCTGCCTTCCACTTGGGTGTTTAATAACTACGTTGAGGCTTGGGTAAATGCCAAGATTGGAACGTATTTCTGGAACAGCATGTATATTTCGGTCTTGTCCTCAGTCGGAACCATTGTGCTTGGTGCTATGTTTGCTTTTGCTATAACGCGGATGAGACACCGCAAATGGAGCATGTTACTGTACAGTCTCATTCTGGCGGGCATGCTGATTCCAAATAATGCGCTCATGCTGCCAATTTATTTGCTTGTCCGCAAGCTCGGCATTTTGGATACTCATTTGGCGCTGATCATTCCTTATGTTGCGAATGCAATTCCGTTCACAATTATTATTTTGGCTGCTTTTATGCGGTCACTCCCTGGAGAAATTGAGGAAGCCGCGGTTATGGATGGGTTGAGGGCTCCGGGTATCTTTGCTAGAATAGTGATACCCCTTACAGTTCCAGCCATTGTTACGGTGTTTATCGTGAATTTCCTCGGCAACTGGAACGAATTTTTACTCGCCAACTATTTCTTATCCACCGATAAACTGCGTACATTGCCTGTCGGCATGGTCCAGTTTCGTGATCAGTATCAAATGAATTATGCCCAGATGTCAGCAGGCATTGTATACAGTGTTGTACCGGTTGTTGTAATCTACGCCATATTGCAGGAGAAAATCATTGAAGGCGTAACGGCAGGTAGTGTTAAAGGTTAATTAACGATGCGTTATATAGGGAGAACGGGAAATGAACTTGCGGATGAAGCTGGCCATGGCATTTCTGTTGCTCATCATTGTACCGATGTGCACGCTTGGAATCGGCATGTTCTTGGTCACATCACATACGATTGAGAAAAAATACAATCAGCAGTCTGAATATGCACTCCAGGCGATCAGCTATAATATCGAGAATGTTTTTCAGCAGATCAACAATGTCACGGACAACGGCATTGCCACATCGGTATTCCAGATGGCTTTGAACGCCAAAGATCCTAGCAAACAGGACCTTGGAATCGGTAATCAATTGTCGCTGAATGCCAGCCAGCGTAATTTCCGTTCCCTTTTATACAACTACCCGTTTATTAGTTATGCCTTCTTGTATGATTTGCGTCCGCGTTCGTCTCAGGATAACCAGATCGTTTCTATATTTACGAAAGAAAATTTTCAAGCGCTTCCTTTCCAACAATTTAAGGTTCATCCAATATTCAAAGAAATCCAGGAACTCAACGGCGTGCCCAAATGGCTGGCCCCTCTGGAATATCCTGAACTGACGGGCGTAGAGCCTGTCTTTACTCAGATTCGGTTGGTCAAGGAACTCAGTTATTTTCAGAATATTGGGGTCCTTGTCGTTCAGATTAAAAAAGGGGAGATGGACCGCATCTTCCGCCATCTGCAGATAAGTGATCCTGCACAGGATACTTCGTTCCTGCTCATCAATGAAGAGGGTCTGATCGTATACGATCCTTCCGGACGCTACAGCGGAGAGAAGATGGAGAATCTGGGTGTGCGTTCTGGAATTTACGGACCAGGGTTCAGCAGCACCAGAGCAGTGTTCGATGGCAGTGAAAGCATCATTTCACAATATCATCTGAAAAACTATAACTGGAGTCTGGTCAGTGTCACTTCATGGGAAGCATTATCGGCAGAGACGAATGTGTTTGCTGGCTGGTCGATTATTATCATTCTGCTGTGCCTGCTTGCTGCGATGGTTTTCAATGTGTTCTTCATGAACCGGATTACCGGCAATATTGCGGTACTCGTACGATTCATGAGGCGTGTAGATGACGGGGACTTTAATGCCCGGGTCGAAGGAAGTGGCTTTGACGAGATGCAGCTGCTTGCCCAAGGGTTCAACGAATTGCTGGATCGCATCGGCGGTCTGTTCCGACGTGTTCGTGCAGAGCAGGAACAGAAGGCCAAGGCAGAACTACGCGTGCTTCAAGCCCAGATCAAACCTCATTTTCTATTTAACACGCTGGAATCCATTAACGGACTAGCCATGAGGGGAGAAGGGCGTAAAGTAAGTGAAATGGTGACACGTCTTGGCAATATGCTGCGGATCAGTATCCAGGATCAGGAGGAGATCTCGCTTAGTGAGGAGTTAAGGCACTTGCAGAGTTATCTTGAGATCCAGCATTACAGGTTTAGTGATTTGTTCCGGTACGAGATTGACATTCCATCTCATCTCTACACCTCATCTATACTCAAGCTAACCCTCCAACCTCTTGTGGAAAATAGTATTCAGCATGGGTTCGAGGGAATCGAATATCAGGGTGTACTTCGGATCAGTGCATTTGTGGAAAGGAATAACTTGGTGCTTCGAGTTGAGGATAATGGTATCGGTATTCCCCAGGAAATGTTGGCTCGATTCGAATACATGGCAGAAGACCCGCCTGAATACATCATGGCTGAGGGAACGAAGCAGCTGTCTTCAATGGCAGAGCGTCGAGGGCTGGGTTTAAGAAGTGTTGCAGATCGGATAAGGATTCAATATGGGGCCGGATACGGGGTGTTTATATGTTCCTCTCCGGGACATGGCACTATCATTCAATGTATTATTCCACAATATGAGCAGGGGGAAGATGAATGAATCTAACCGCGTTGTTGGTTGACGATGAGCTGCCGATTTTGGAGAATTTGAGTTTTATCTTGCCATGGGAAGACATGGGCATTGAAATTGTAGGTACGGCCAGAAGCGGGTCCGAAGCACTGGATAAAGTTGCTGAATGTCACCCTGACATCATGTTATGTGATATTCGCATGCCCTCTATGGATGGTCTGGAACTAATTCAAATATTGCGGGAACAAGGTGAAACTTGCGAGATTATTTTGCTGACAGGATATCAGCAGTTTGAGTATGCTCGTACGGCCATTCGTTACAATGTCCATGAATACATATGCAAACCAATCGATTACCTGGATCTGGAACAGAAATTGCGTGAGCTTGCTAGTCAGATTCAGAAGAAACGGTTGGAAGTGGAGGCTGAACGCCACCGCAAATCGGAGATGGAAGTATGGGTAAGGCACAAACATATCATTGACCTGATGCGAAAAGAGGAAGATTCATTATATTCTTCCCCTCCTTCTTCCTCCGAACCACAGGCATCTTCGTTACAATATATCCTGCTACTTATCGATGTGTCAGGTTATTTTAAACATTCGATCGGATGGTCTGGGGCTCGGCACCAAAGCTGGCATGGAATGGTCCGTTCCAAACTTAGGGAGATTACAGACCGGATTTGTGAAGGAACTCTGCTGATTTCGGCCCGTAAGGGAGAATGGTGCATGTTGGTGGAGGCGTCAG
The DNA here is from genome assembly GCF_002750415.1 of Paenibacillus sp. LK1. NCBI lineage: Bacteria > Bacillati > Bacillota > Bacilli > Caryophanales > Paenibacillaceae > Paenibacillus > Paenibacillus sp. LK1. Next base: position 148,168 of record NZ_PEII01000010.1, on the reverse strand, counting down.
ATGAATGGAGACTGCGAGCAGATGCACTGGCTCAACAGGTCCAGTTGGAACTAGATACGACATTTGAGATAGGTTCAGGCATGAAGACAAGGGTCATTCAGGATGTTATGCCTGTGAAACTGAATGATCAGATGGCTGAGCGATACCGGCACTGTCAGCGATTACTAATCATGAATGATTCTAATCAGCGCAGCGATGCGCAGGAACAAGAATCTGCTGAGCACTCTATCATGTCATCCAAAGAACCTTCCAGCAGGACAACAATGTGGATTACAAAAGAGGATTTGGACTTGATCACCCGCTGGATCAGACAGGGAAATAAACAAGGATTGATAGACCTGCTAGTGAGGCTCAAACATCAGATGAGCGAGCATAAAAGTACGCTGGATGGCGTAGCCGAAAATAGTCTGCGTTTTCTGCTGGTACATATGCTTCGTGAATTGCGCGAAGTACATGTCATGGCTGAACAGGACGAAATGCACTTCTGGAGCGCATTGCATTCAGCAACCTCCATCAAGGAATTAATCGAACTGGCGGAGGCACTTGCTTATGTTTGTCATGATAAGAAAAGTGTACCTCGCCCCTCTGTGTCTGAGCTGATCAGTTCTGCGTGCGAGTATATGAACGCCAGATTGGAATGTGATCTGGGCATTGATGAGGTAGCTGATTGGCTGGGCATCAGTCCGGGCTACTTTTGCCAGCTGTTCAAAAATCAGATGGGTGTAACCTTTGTTGAATATATGACCCATAAGCGAATGGAGAGTGCGGCCTTATTATTGAGTACAACGGAATGGAGTATTACAGCCATTGGAGAAGCGACGGGGTATAAGGAACGGCGATATTTCTCCAAGGTGTTCCATAAACATTTTCACATGAAACCATCAGAATTCAGGTCAAACCAAAGAGCAGGTTCATAATGGGGAGGAAAGCATGCGTATGAATTCGATCGATCAGCTTTCGTTGGAACAGCGGGTAGGACAGATGTTTATGTGTGGATTCCATGGACAGCATGCTGATGAACAGATCAATCAACTGATCCGTGATTATCATGTTGGAGGCGTCATTTATTTCAGGCGGAATGTGGAAAGCGTAGACCAGTTAAAACGACTGTCTGCCGACTTGCAAGCGATCGCAGCTGAAGCCGGAGATTTACCTCTGATGATCTCCGTGGATCAAGAGGGTGGGATGGTGGCCCGGATTGACAAAGAGGGAGTGACCCAGGTACCTGGAAACATGGCGCTTGGAGCGACGGGGAATCCGGACTATACCCTTGAATGCGCACAGATTCTAGGTCAAGAGTTAAAAAGCATCGGTATCGATATGAACCTCGCTCCAGTGTTGGATGTGAATAATAACGTTCTTAATCCGGTCATCGGGGTGCGCTCCTATGGCGAGAATGCGGAGAGCGTAGCTTCTCACGGTGCAGCAGCCATCAAAGGATATCAATCCCAAGGCGTTGCTGCAACAGCCAAACATTTCCCTGGACATGGAGATACAGCGGTGGATTCACATCTCGGTATGGTCACTGTACCTCATGAACGTAACAGGCTGAATGAGGTGGAACTTCTGCCGTTCCATCGCGCTATTGAGGCCGGAGTGGATGCCATCATGACTGCTCACGTCGTCTTCCCGGCGATTGAACCGGAGCCGATTCCAGCTACATTGTCCCGTAAAGTGTTGACGGGGCTGTTACGCGAAGAAATGGGCTTTGACGGCATTATTATTACAGACTGTCTGGAAATGCATGCGATATCCAAGCCATATGGTATGGCCGAAGCAGCCATTCGTGCCGTGGAGGCAGGTGCTGATCTAATTCTGGTCAGTCACACACTGCAAGATCAAGTCTCTGCTGTGGAAGCCGTTGTGGAAGCCGTTCGCACTGGGCGAATTGAAGAAGCTACCATTAACCAGGCATTGGAACGTATTATTTCATGGAAGGCAGCGCGTTGTGGTCAGTGGGAGCATACGTTTGTCTCCATGGAAGAGGATGATACTGTATCGGATGGATCTGATGAGGATGGGATCACGTTCTCAACAAAAGAGAAAGATGAATCATCAAGGTCGCTGGCTTCCATCGAATCCAGGTTGGATGAGATTGCCTCCAATAGTATTACTGTAGTTCAGAATGATGGATTGCTTCCCTTAAACCCTGAAAAGAATGTGTATGTCATCTGGCCGGAGGTTGTGCAACGCACAGAAGTGGATGAACCATGGTCTCATACAGATTCGCTTGGCGTGGCGTTATCGCAGCTGAGAGCCGGAGTTCGGGAGCACAAAATAACGACACAGCCTTCTTATGATGAAGCGGACGAGATACTCAAGAATGTGTCGGAGGAAGATCAAATCATCGTATGTACTTACACTTCCGCAGGCCATCTTCCGAAAGGGCAACATCATTTGGTTCAAAAACTTAGTGAGAAGCATTCCCTGATTGTAGTCGCTCTGCGTAATCCATACGATCTATTGGAGATTCCGACGCCGGGAAGTTATGTATGTACGTACGAGAACACTCCTGCAGTGGTTCGCGCATTGTCCCTCGTTTTAACAGGTGAATTGCAGCCAACAGGACGCTTGCCCGTCAGTTTGCGTTAGCAAATTCGAAAACTCTATATCTCTAAATCTCTCTGTGGCATGGTGCTTATTCAACCATGTCTTGAGGGATTTTTTTATTGGAAAATGCGGCCGGTTTTAATACAGATTTCACTCCAAGTCGAAGGTGTGATAGATAACTATTTTCATAGTATTTTCGCTCTATTAAATGTTTACAATTCTTATCAAATATTTTTAGCAACTTTTCCCGGTACTAAGCGTCTAATAGTATGACTTTTTGAGGGGGATATTTATAAAATGGGAGCAGAAGGAGCCAAAGACAAAGAATGAATTTGAAGAAGAAATTATCCATACTTACCGCTTTAGCTGTATTCCAAGCGTTTGCAGCGATTCCAGCGAATGCACTAGCAGCCGATCAAAGTGATACAACAACAACAAATACAGCCAATGTAAAATCCGTGGAGGTTCTGAAGAAAGAACAAACAATCTCGGAATCGGATGTAAAGTCTGGGTCAGATACAAAACAGCCTGATAACAATGATAACAATGAAGTCGAAGGAACAAACCCTGTGACGAATGAACCTACCGGTACAGATGTTACTCCGATTGACCCTGTTACAGACCCTGCTGATGGAGAGGATGCGGAAGAGGAAACAACAGTTCCGACAGCTCCAGTTGAGGTTGAGCAACCATCTACAAGCGGTCAATCTGTAGCCGGAAGTAAAGGCGGAGATCTGACACTTTATATGAACAGCAACAAAATGGTGCAAGACGGCAAAACATATCTTGCCGGACAGCCGATGGCTGTTAAAAATGGAGTATCTTATGTAGCGATCCGCGCACTGGTTGATCGGGTTGGTTATGAAGTGAAATATGACAATACAACCAAAGAAACCATTATTATTAGTGGCGAAGATGAGCTTCGCTTCAAAACAAATAGTAGCATTTACACTGTTAACGGTGAATCCAGAACGATGAAAGGCCCTGCCTATCAACAAAAAAATACGTTCATGGTGCCACTGACGTCGATTACTCAGGCACTTAATATTACTTATAAAGTTAATCAGTCTGCCAAGACTGTTGTACTGAACCTGAATACCAAACCTGTAGCCAGCTTCACAGTACAAAAAGAGATCTTTGTAGGAGACACGGTGACATACAACACCAAATCCAGCTCTCCAAAGGGATTTGATATCGTAGACGAGCGCTGGACTGGCCGTCAGGATTCGTTTGACCAACCAGGTACATATACGGTAACGTATGCTGTCCAGGATTCGAGCGGACAATGGAGTGATTCGTACTCTGTTACGATTCAAGTTCAGAAACCGAATCTTCCCCCTGTAGCGATGTTTACGACAGACAAGGAAGAATACAAAATGGGTGAAAAGATCACGTACATTGATCAGAGCACTGATGATGAAAATGCTATTGTAAAAACTGAATGGGAAAACAATGCTCTGGCATTCTTTGTTCCGGGTCCAAAAACAGTAACAATTACCGTTACGGACAAACATGGTGCTAGTAACAGCTATACCAAGAATGTCAATATCACAAATGAAACTCTGTATACTATCTCTGATTTTAATCAGTTGTTCACGCCGGTAGGTGATAAGTTCAGCTTCAACGGCAGTGAAGTTCCTGCCATGGAGAAAGTTCCGTACACTTATTACGATGAGCAAAGTGTTCTGATTCGTAGTAACAGTCCGGAAACCGTTAATTCGGAAGGGATTGTGTACAAAGAGTCTTCAATCGGTCAGACCCGTTTCATGATTCACCATGTAAATAACACCGGTAAAAACGTGAAAATGTACGTTGTTGCTACGAATAATAATATGTACGCAGCAACATTAGAACAGCAAAATATGGGCTTCGCTGGTCCTTCACCATTCGCAACAGTAGCCGGAAGGTTATCGATTGAGCGTTGGTTCCAGTCCATGCAAGATGGCACTGGAAAATTGAATGTTGTGCTGCAGCCAGGCGAGAGCAAATTGATTCTTACTGAGCTCAATGCTCTTCCTATGAAGCAAGGGCAAGTAATTTCACTGTATTCTGATGTTTTCAGCGACTACAGGCTGGATTACAACATTATCATGATCGAAGAAAATAAAGATCCGATGGCTGTATGGTCCACACTGCCTGTTCTGGATCGTGACGGTGTGCACAACCGTGGTACGTACCCGAATGCAACACGTGTCATCACGTATGACCAAGAAGTAGGTTCGAAGCCCGCTCGTCTGCCACTTGGGGATAATGCAAGTGATCCGAATCTGGTCGGCACAGACCCTATGGCCTATACGGAAGCTTCTAACGCGGGTAACTTCGGCGTACTTTACAAAATTACACTGAACAATGTGGCTCCGCGCACGCTGATCTCATTCAACCCTCGTGGTGGTAGATACTCGGGTGTAGCACTTGTTAATGGTCAGGTTGTGCAGATTTCGAATGGCAGCAAATCGTTAAGTGCACCAAATGAACAAAGTGTACTCTACCGCACAGGTTCGTACGGCGAAGCTGTAACAATTGTGTTCTCGGCTGCACCAGGAAGCAATTTGCCGGTTAACCTGCTGTTCACACCGCTTCCGACAGAGAAGTAATTGTTTCACCTGTTACCTAGGACGGACGGTTTGGTGTGAAGTTATATGGTATTATCCTGTCACCCCCAAAGTCGCCCGAAGGATTGATCATCTGAACCGTCAGAAGAACGAGTTGTCCCCAAGTCATGCAAATGACCGGGGGCAGCTCTTTTTTAGTCACGCTTGTAATTAGCGGTATCCAAGCGCTTTCGTTGACTATGAACTTCATTTAAGGCATTATTAGTAGTATATAAATCAAGCATAAGTATCAGCATTTGCATAATTTGATTCCACAGGCTAACGGGTACAATACCTAGACGAATAAAACCATTTCGATCTAAGTATTGCTAGAAATGAAGTTGCTCTTTGGGGGTTATGCAGAATGCTCAAATGACAGGAGGTGCTTTAGATCATGCTGTCGACAGAACAGATTATTACTACCATGTCCTCGCAGGGGCTCCGCATTACGGATCAGCGGAAGACACTGGCCCGGTTATTTGCCGAATCCCCTGGGTATTTGACACCCAAGGACGTCTATGAATATATGGGTAAGACTTACAGCGGACTGAGTTTTGACACGGTGTACCGGAATTTGCGTGTCATGCAAGAATTGGGTGTGCTGGAGCAGGTCATCTTTGAAGATGGGGTGAAGTTCAGAGCACATTGCAGCGAGGATCACCATCACCACCATATGATTTGTTTGAAATGCCAAAAGACATATCCAATCGTTTTTTGCCCAATGCAGCTTGCAGATGCGCCTGAGCAATTCCAGGTTGTCGATCATAAATTTGAAGTTTTCGGGTACTGTAAGGACTGTGCTGAACATGTGCCAGCCAAAGTGTCATCTGGTCATCAGCACACTCACGGGAAGCACTGACGATGAAGTTATCCCGCAGACTGGTTCAGGCTCCCATTCGGGTGTATCGTAGCTATATCTCTCCTTTGAAGCCGCCGACATGTCGTTTCTATCCTACTTGTTCGGCTTACGCGATGGAGGCGATTGAGGTGCACGGTGCGTTCAAAGGATCACTGCTTGCGGCAAAGCGTATTGCGAAATGCCATCCATTTCATCCAGGCGGAGTGGATCTGGTGCCGCCCAAGGCTGAAAAGACTGTGATGGTATCGGATTAACAATCCAATGGTCGATTTTACCGGTTTGAGTTGAATCAAGATTACTGTCCACTTGACAAAGGAGGCAGTATTTCAGTATATTTTTGGTATGTATATCTGATCCAAAAGTTTGGTTTTCAGTAGTTCTATATGATTTCCAGTGAAGGGATAAGTACAGACACACCCCCAGTGCAGAGAGCCGGATGAGCTGAGAACCGGTCTGGGAGGAGGATGGAATATGGTCCCGGAGGAACCTCTTTCGAGCGTGCAGACGTTGATTAGAACGGCTGTCGTAAGGCCGAGGCGTGATCCAGCGTTAATGGGCGGTCGAAGGACCGGCAGAGCCTGTGGTTTGTGAAAAGCACGGGGAATTTGGGTGGTAACACGTGAGAGCAACTCTCGTCCCATACAGGGACGGGAGTTTTTTGTGTTCTTTTTTAGGCAAATGCAATGAAAAAGCACGACTATATGAAGGAGGAGAAGTCATCTATGGCTGATCAAAAAACATTTTATCTGACAACACCGATTTATTATCCGAGTGACAAACTGCATATCGGGCACGCTTACACGACTGTAGCGGGTGACGCTATGGTTCGTTACAAACGTCTGCGTGGCTATGCAGTTCGTTATTTAACAGGAACCGATGAACACGGACAGAAGATTGAACGCAAGGCACAGGAGAAAGGACAGTCACCGCAGGCTTTTGTAGACGACATCGTGGTTGGCATCAAGGAACTGTGGAACAAACTGGATATTTCCAATGACGACTTCATTCGTACGACGGAGGAGCGCCACAAAACAGTGGTACAGGATATCTTTGACCGTTTGCTGAAACAAGGGGATATCTACAAGGGTGAGTACGAAGGTTGGTACAGTATCCCGGATGAGACGTATTACACGGAAACCCAACTGGTTGATGTGGAGAAGAATGACAAAGGCGAAATTATCTCGGCCAAAAGTCCGGATAGCGGACATCCGGTTGAGCTGGTAAAAGAAGAATCCTACTTCTTCCGGATGAGCAAGTATGCGGATCGTTTGCTGAGATATTATGAAGAGAATCCGGGTTTTATTCAGCCGGAGTCCCGCAAAAATGAAATGATCAACAACTTCATCAAGCCAGGTTTGGAAGATTTGGCCGTATCCCGGACAACTTTCGAATGGGGTGTCAAAGTTAAAGGCGATCCCAAACACGTTGTATACGTATGGATTGATGCGTTGTCCAACTACATTACAGCTCTGGGCTATGGTTCATCCGACGAATCGCTTTACAACAAATTCTGGCCTGCGGACGTGCATCTGGTAGGGAAAGAAATTGTTCGTTTCCATACGATTTACTGGCCGATTATGCTGATGGCATTGGACCTACCTTTACCGAAGAAAGTATTCGCACACGGTTGGCTGTTGATGAAAGACGGCAAAATGTCAAAATCAAAAGGCAATGTCGTTGATCCGGTAACTCTGATTGACCGTTATGGTCTGGATGCACTGCGTTATTACCTGCTGCGTGAAGTTCCATTTGGTTCAGATGGTACATTTACTCCAGAAAGCTTTGTAGAACGTGTGAACTCCGACCTGGCCAATGACCTTGGAAACCTGTTGAACCGTACGGTAGCCATGGTGGACAAATATTTCGAAGGCAAAGCGCCTGAGTTTACTTCTGGTGTGACCGAATTTGATGCATCTCTTGAAGAAGCGGGTCTTGCTGCTGTGGAGAAAGTGGAGCAGGCTATGGAAAACTTGCAATTTTCCGTAGCGTTGACAGCGATCAGTCAGTTTGTTAGCCGCAGTAACAAATACATTGACGAGACTCAGCCTTGGGCTCTGGCTCGTGATGAAGCAAAACGCAATGAATTGGCATCGGTAATGTCGCATCTGATTGAAAGCTTGCGGATTGCTTCTATCCTCTTGCAGCCGTTCCTGACACGTGCTCCGCGCAAGATTTGGGAACAACTCGGCATTCAGGAAGGTGAACTGACGGCTTGGGATACAGCGAAGCAATGGGGTGTTATTCCAACTGGCAACGCATTGCAGAAGGGTGACCCGATCTTCCCACGTCTGGACTCTGAACAGGAGATTGCTTATATTGCTGAAGCGATGACTGGAGGCAAAAAAGCTGAAGCGCAGCCTGAGGCAGCTCAAGCTGATGCTGGAGGCTCTTCTGAAGCCGCTCAACCCGTCACAGCACCAGAAGGTAAAGAAGAGATCAGTATTGACGATTTCGCCAAAGTGGAACTGCGTGTCGCTCAAGTAATTGCTTGTGAACCGGTCAAGAAAGCCGATAAATTGCTGAAGTTGCAGTTGGATCTTGGCTATGAGCAACGTCAGGTTGTATCGGGAATCGCGAAGTTTTATTCACCTGAAGATATGGTTGGACGCAAAGTCATCTGTGTGACGAACCTCAAACCTGTGAAATTGCGCGGTGAACTGTCCCAGGGCATGATCCTGGCCGCATCTCATGGCGACCAGCTTACTCTGGCAACGGTACCGGATAATATGCCTAATGGTGCACAAGTAAAATAATACTTTGAGGGTGCAACAAGGTTTTGATTTATATAGTTGTAATAGAAGGTGGCTCGATGAGAATCGGGTCACTTTTTATTTTGGGATGAAATCAGATCTGATAGGAAGAAAACAAGCATATACTGTTATGAACTCCGTGCTCAAGGAAAGAATGGATAGGACAGAGCGGCTTGACAAGTTCGAGCAGGTTACCTATAATTCTTTCAGTAATGTTTACGATTAAGAGATGCGGAGTGAATACTAGTGAAACTTTATTATGGAAGAAATCTAGACCAGTTAAAACGGACTCTAGTGACAGGTAGAAGAATGCATATGAAATTGTTGCTCAGCGGTCTGCTTGTTCTTAGTTTGCTCATATTGTCGGCATGCGGTCAGAATAATTCGGATAGTGCCAAGCTGGTGGAAGGTAAAGTGAATGTGATCACGAGCTTCTATCCTGTCTATGCGTTTACTTCCACTATTGGCGGGGAAGATGCAAATGTCATTAATTTGCTGCCCACAGGTGTTGAACCACATGACTGGACGCCGAAGAGCCAAGATATTGTGAATACATCCAAAGCCGAGTTGTTTCTATACAATGGTGCAGGTCTAGAAGGATGGGTCCCCAACTTCCTGAAGTCACTGAATAGCGATACCAAGGTGAAGTCAGTTGCAGTAAGTGAAGGGGTTACTCTATTGACTGCTGAAGGTGATGATGGACACGGTCATGGTGAAGAACAGGTGGATGAACATAGCGACGAACATGCTGATGAAGCTAATGCAGAGGACATCGCAGACCATCATGTGGACCCTCATACGTGGGTAAGTCCAAAATCGGCAATGGTAATGGCTGAAAATATCAAAAACAGCCTGGTTGAAGTAGACCCTGCACATAAAGAAGGATATGAACAACGTTACGAAGAGCTGCGGACCAAGCTGGAAACACTGGATCAGCACTTTACGGATGAATTGTCTAAAGTACCCAACAAGGAAATTGTCGTATCACACCAAGCCTTTGGGTACCTTGCACGTGACTATGGGTTGACCCAGCATGCCATTATGGGACTTTCTCCCGATGCGGAGCCTACAGGACAAGATATTGTGAAGTTGGCCAAGTTGGTGAAGGATGAAGGGATTAAATACATTTTCTTCGAAGAGTTGGTATCTGACAAACTGGCGAAAACTCTTGCCAATGAAGCGGGTGTAGAGACCATGGTCCTGAATCCGGTAGAAGGTTTAACCAAAGAACAGGCTACCAACGGGGATGATTATTTCACTCTGATGGAGAAAAATTTGCAAAATCTGCTGATCGCATTAAAATAAGATAGACTGAAGGATTCGATTGCAATCCTTATATATAATGAAGGGCGGCTTTGCCATGCAGCAAATCATGCCATTGTGTCATGATCCAATCATAGAGATCGAGAAACTATCATTTTCCTACGGTGACCAGCGAGTAATTGAAAATCTCGATTTTATGGTCCAGGAAAGGGATTTTGTCGGAATTATCGGTTCAAACGGGGCGGGCAAAACGACATTGCTGCGGATGTTGGTTGGACTTTTGCCTCCAGCCGAGGGAGATATCAAGCTATTCGGACAGTCGATCCGCCGATTTAAGGATTGGGAACGGATTGGTTATGTTCCGCAAAAAAATGCGTTTAACCCATTGTTTCCTGCGACGGTAAGGGAAGTTGTGATGTCTGGCTTGTACAACAATAAGAATATGTTTCGCCGAATGTCGCGTAAATGTCAGCAGCAGTGCACAGATGCTATGCAGGTGATGCGGATTGAGGATTTGGCGAACAAACGGATTGGACAACTGTCAGGCGGACAGCAACAGCGTGTGTTTTTGGCACGGGCGCTTATTAATCACCCTGACCTCTTGATTCTGGATGAACCGACGGTGGGTATCGACGCTGAATCCCAGGCCAGTTTTTTCGAATTGATTACCCATATGCATGAACACCACCGGATGACATTCCTGATGGTATCACATGATATGGACCGGATGGAGAGTTATCTCGGTTCCAAAGCAGCGGTGACAAACGGAAAGATACATTTCCATGTCCGTCATTCCCATGAGGTGGAAGACTGCGCCGAGACTAATTTGCAGCATACCACCACCCAGGTACGTTAGACGCGAGTACGCAACCAGATTAGAGCAAGGCCGAAGGAGTCGTGTGTGTTTTGGAAATTTTAATGAGTGATTTTTTTCAGCGGGCGCTTGCGGGGGGATTGTTAATCGGCATCACCGCACCGTTGATCGGATTGTTTCTGGTGCTGCGGCGTTTATCCATGATCGGGGATACCCTGTCTCATGTGACTATAGCCGGGGTTGCACTCGGATTCCTGATTGAAGTGTATCCGATTGCGGTGGGGCTTATTTTCGCCGTGCTCGCATCCTTTGCGATCGAGAAACTGCGCAAGGCGTACAAAAGTTATGCCGAGTTATCGATCGCGATTATCATGTCCGGTGGGGTAGCGCTGGCTTCATTGTTCTTCACGCTGGGCAAAGGTTATAATACAGATGTTATGAGTTATCTGTTCGGCAGTATTTATACACTTGACTCCACAGATTTGAAGCTGGTCGGTGTGGTTACGTTGATCGTGGTCATCGTTGTAGCACTGTTACATAAGGAGTTTTTCCTGCTCAGCTTTGAAGAGGATGCCGCAGCGGTAACCGGATTGCCTGTGAAATTGCTTAACATGCTGATTACCGTGATGACAGCCCTTGTCATTAGTACGGCGATCAAAATCGTGGGTGCATTGCTGGTATCCGCACTGCTGACCATTCCGGTAGCTGTAAGCTTGCTGATGGCACGAAGTTTCAAATCGGCGATTATATTGTCCGTAGTCATTGGCGAAATTGCCGTGGTCATTGGGCTGGTTGTGGCCGGGATCTGGAACCTTGCACCAGGAGCAACAATTGTACTTTTGCTTATCATGATGCTGATTCTAACGATGATTGGAAAAAAAGGGTTCCGAGCCTGAGTCTGAACGAGAGCAAGTGAGCCCCCAGGGAAGGGAGATATCCGCTTCATGCCTGATGTTAATGTGTGGCTGGCTTTTGTAGCAGGATTAGCTTCGTTTATATCGCCATGCTGTCTACCGCTGTATCCATCGTATCTTTCCTACATTACGGGGATGACGGTACAACGGTTGAAGGATGAGCGCAATCAGCGTGAAGTTCGCTTCAAGACATTGACTCATACGCTGGCGTTTATTATGGGCTTCTCAGCTGTGTTTTATTCGCTCGGACTGGGAGCCGGATTGTTTGGCCAATTTTTCAATGATAACCGAGATCTCATTCGTCAATTATCCGCGATCTTAATCATGTTAATGGGTTTATTTTTGCTTGGTTTGTTCAAACCTCAGTTTCTAATGAAAGAGCGCAAAATGGATATGAAATGGAAACCAGCGGGGTACTTAGGCTCATTTATTTTTGGCATTGGTTTCTCGGCAGGATGGTCGCCTTGTATTGGGCCGATATTGACTGCTATCATCGCGATGGCTGCGAGCGAACCAACAACCTGGTTGGCTTTAATTACGGGTTACACGGCTGGATTTGCGTTACCGTTCTTCATTTTGGCCTTTTTCATCGGTTCTACACGCTGGATCTTGCGTTATTCCAATATCATGATGAAAGCTGGAGGCGCATTAATGTTGTTCCTCGGAGTGTTGTTGTTCACGGATCAGATGACGAAAATTACGATTTGGCTACAGCAAATTACACCAGACTGGATGATTATCTAGCACAGAGTAACGACGATTTTTATTTTACTCAAGGGTTATTTTAAATAAGAACAAAGCAGGCTACATGGAAACCAGAATGATTCTGGGCTCATGTAACCTGCTTTTTTAATCAATGGCTCTTTAATATTAGGTATCAGCTCTACGCTTAAGTGAAGTAATCAATGTTGGCCAGTGGGAAATGTTCAAAAATGCGTTCAGTAATAAACTCGCGCAGGGCATCCTGCTGATCATCTTTATACACATATTTGTACTGGCCCCAGCGGCCCCATTTCATTTTCCGTTTTTCGATATCCATCTCCAGTTTGGTTTTGGGGTATCGCTTCTCAATGGTGGCTTTTGCCGTTTTGGTAAAACGGTGCTGGATCATCTCAAAAGTTAGATCCTTGGTTGCTTCTTCGGGAAGTGTATCGGCAAGTTTTTGTAAAAGCTCGCTATATCCTTCTTCCCAGCCGTCGTACCACATAATTGGGGCAATAATGAATCCGAGCGGATATCCGGCATGAGCAATTTTGCCTGCGGCTTCAATTCGCTCTTCAAATCGTGAGGTGGCTGGCTCAAAATTTTTGATCACATAATCCGAATTCACACTGAAACGGATTCGAGTGTGTCCGTTATGCTTGATGTTTAATAAAGGATCAACATGATGATATTTGGTTACAAAGCGAAGTCGCCCGTGTTCCTCATCCGCCATAAAACGAATTAGGTCACCGAGATTTCCTGTAATATGCTCCAAACCTACGGGATCAGATGTACAGGCTGCTTCAAAACGAGTAAGTTCAGGTGCACGTTCCTCAATGTATCCCTTGGCAGCCTCAATGATTTCTTCGGTGTTTACATAGACACGGACATAGGGCTTGGCCCCAAGTGTCGTTTGAAGATAACAATAATGACAGTGGCCCATACAACCTGTGGAGATGGGAATGGCATATTCCGCCGAAGGCTTCGATTGGTCAAACTTGAGTGTTTTACGCACGCCGACGACAAGGGTGCGCTTGGCCATTCGGTATTTTTCCTGTTCCGTTTCACCAGGGAGATTGGTAATTCGATTATGGGATGTCGTCATCTGATATGGGATATCTCTAGAGGTAACCCATTCCATAATTCGTTTACCTTTCTCATATTCCAGCGCACCGGGTTCAAAATACACCAAATCGGGAATAAAGGGTTTAGTGCCTTTTGCTTTGCGAACGGGTGGCTGCGCTACACTTGTACTCACGAAATCACTCCTTTCAATACGGAACCTGCTTAGTTTGCCTCGTTTAGAGATAAGTCACCCTTGCCAATACTTGCGTGACGGTGAAGGAATTCAAGCCCCGAGAAGTGTTTTATGGACTGTAAATAGTGAATGAATTGTGCAGGACTTGCCAATGCGTATTGATAACATGTATCATTATAAGATAGTGACCAGGCAAGAATATTGCAGGTCAGAGAGAAGAGAGGGAAGCAGATGCCAACGCCCAGTATGGAAGATTATTTGGAGCGTATATACAAATTAATTGATGAAAAGGGCTATGCTCGTGTGTCTGATATAGCTGAAGGTTTGGAAGTACATCCTTCATCGGTGACGAAGATGATCCAAAAGCTGGACAAAGACGAGTACCTGATCTATGAGAAGTACCGCGGGCTGGTGCTTACGCCAAAAGGTAAAAAGATGGGCAAACGGTTGATGGAGCGCCATCATCTGCTTGAACAATTTTTGACGACGATAGGTGTTCAAGAAGAAAATATTTACCAGGATGTTGAAGGGATAGAACACCATTTGAGCTGGGATTCCATTACCTGCATCGAATCTTTGGTTGAATATTTCCGCCAGGATGAGACTCGACTGCGTGATCTCAAAAGTATTCAGGATGTCATGAGCAATACAGAATCTTAAGTTTTTAAGCCAGACTTAACTGAAAAATTACAATGAATATCCATTCAAAATCAGAGGATGCACCTGCCGCTAAAACGGTAGGGAGCGTCCTTTTGCATTTTTCTGACCAAAATTTGGCGATTATTCGCAACTTAACAATCATTAGGAGCGTCTATTAAACTAGCAGAATTTGCCGCGAATTTATAATTATTTTGGAGGATTGCACTGATGAAGCTTCGTAAAGGATTAATCCTGCTGCTCATTTTTGTTCTGGGTTTACAAACGTCAGGACTGACGGCGCAGGCAGCTAGTCAAAAGGAAATTGTTATTTATTTGGATGGACAGCGTTTGGAGTCTGATGTTTCACCTTACATTTTGCCCAAAGTAAATGTAACGATGGTTCCCTTGCGTGTTATTAGTGAAGGACTGGGTGCATCTGTGCTTTGGTCACAGGCTACCCGCACAGTTACGATCAAGAAATCCGATTCAGTCATTACGATGACGAGTGGACGCCAGCAGGCAACGGTGGATAGTGCTGTGGTTGATCTTGATGCATCGGTAGAACTGAAGCAAGGCCGCGTTATGGTACCGATTCGATTCGTCAGTGAGAACTTGGGAATTCAGGTCACCTGGAACCAGTCTGAGCAGACGATTAATCTGGCCACAGGCAATGCTCCCAATCCTATTCCAGTGACACCAGCAGAGCCTGGAGGCACGGGAACTACGCCAAACACAGATGAGATGCGAGGAGCCTGGATCTCGACTGTAAACGGAGACTGGCCTTCATCTAGTGCCAAAGGAAATGTAGAAAAACAAAAGTTGGAGTTCATTCAGCAGCTTGATACGTTGAAGGATATGGGGATCAATGCCGTATTTGTTCAAGTACGAGCCAATGGGGATGCGATCTATCCATCAGGTCTTGTGCCGTGGAATAGTGTACTGACAGGCACACAGGGGAAAGATCCTGGGTATGATCCACTTGCATTTATGATCGAGGAAGCTCATAAACGTGGCCTTGAGTTCCATGCTTGGTTCAACCCGTTCCGGGCTACCAACTCGGCAACGACAACTGGGCTTGCTGCCAATCATGTATCCAAGCTTCACCCGGACTGGATTGTTAACGCATCAGGCAAGCTGTATATTAATCCAGGCATACCGGAAGCGAGACAGCATATTATTGATTCCATCATGGAAGTGGTTAACCAGTATGATGTTGATGGCGTACATTTGGATGATTATTTCTATCCTTCCAATGTAACGTTTAATGATGATGCGGCTTTCAAAGCATACAACACATTGAATACGAGTGACCGCGCAGAATGGCGCCGGGACAATATCAATCAATTCGTCAAGCAGCTCGGAGAGAGCATTCACAAGGTGAAAGCTGGCGTTGAATACGGCATTAGCCCATTTGGTGTATGGCGTAACAAATCGGTTGATATGACAGGTTCTGATACAAAAGCCGGAGTAACCGCTTATGATAGCATGAATGCGGATGTGCGGACTTGGATCAAGCAGGAGTGGATTGACTATGTTGCACCCCAAGTGTACTGGAGCATGACACTAAGTGCTGCCAGATATGACAAGGTGGTTGACTGGTGGGCCAATGAAGTGGCAAATACCGATGTGAAATTGTATATTGGTCACTCTCCTTATAAGCTTGGTACACCAGAAATCGGGTGGCAGACATCCCAAGAAATCATTGATCAGCTTATATATAATGAGAAATATGATACGGTGAAAGGGGATATTTTCTTCAGCTCACAGTACCTGACGAAAAACCCGCTCGGCTTAATCGCCAAATTAAAAGCCTATTATGGACTGTAAAACATTTTAACGTAATATGACCAACCCCTGTTCTCATACAGTGGCAGTAGTAGCATGGACTGCCTGGAGAACGGGGGTTTTATTGTGTTGATTAACGGAGTATTTGAAGGTGGCGGCGTAAAGGGAATTTCACTTGCTGGCGCCGTAAAGGGTGCAGAGGATCACGGTGTTGAGTTCAATCGCGTAGCGGGCACGTCATCGGGTTCCATCGTTGCTGCTTTGCTGGCGGCTGGGTATTCGGCGGAAGAGATGAAAGGCATTATCGAGAATACGCCGTTTGCTTCGTTGCTGCGACGTTCTCCCATATTTGATACGAAGTGGATCGGACCCGCAGCGAGGCTATTCTTGAAGAAAGGACTATATTCTGGGGAAGCGCTGGAATGCTGGATTCGGGATATGCTGAAAAAAAAGGGGGTTAGGACGTTTGCTGATCTGCCTCCAGGTAAATTGCTAATCATTGCATCCGACATTTCCAATGGCACCATTTTGGTGCTTCCAGACGATATCAAACGATTCGGGATTGATCCTTCGAAACTGGAAGTAGCCAAGGCCGTACGCATGAGCTGCAGTATCCCCTATTTCTTCGACCCCGTTGCCATTCGCAGATCCCCGATTCTATCCAAAGGTTTACGTTTTGCGGACCAGTTTGTTTACATCGTGGATGGCGCATTACTGAGCAATTTTCCGCTCTGGCTGTTTGATGGAGAGCGTACAGAACGTGGAGGAGACATCATCCCTGTAGTCGGTTTTAAGATGGTTGGCAAAACCGAAGGAGAGCCAGCTAGAATCAGAGGGCCTCTAAGTATGCTTCAGGCATTGGTTGAAACGATGCTTACTGCTCATGATGAGCGATATATCGAACAGGTTAATCGATTCCGTACTGTAAAAATTCCTACCCTTGGAATTAAACCGACTGAATTTCACCTTTCTGTACAAGACAGTACAGCTTTATATCAATCTGGTGTTACCGCTGGTACTGAATTTTTCAGTGGGTGGAATACCAAGATATATGGTGAACAGCTGGACAAACAGAGAAGAGAGCTTAGAAAGAAACAGACGGAGATATCACCGCTGACTCCTGTATAAAAATGAAAAAGCAATTCTCCGCATGTTTGGAGAATTGCTTTTCTGTGTGTTTCGTCTGTATTAGCGTTTTAATGATACTTGGGAACGTCTTCATCACTTTTACCCTTTTGTCCCTGAATGACTTGGAAAGGATAATCCTTGCGTTTTTTGGAAGCACCGCTACTTTTTCGGGCACCAGACTGTGCATTAACTTTAGCCATGGTTTTAGCCGAGGGTTTAATCTTTGGTGATGATGTCTTGCGTGCCCAACGGCGGGGCGGATATTTATAGAGCAGGAACACAACTCCGAACACGACGAGGGGGATGATAATTTGGGATATACCTCCACTTCCCAGCCTAGCCAAGATTCCAATAGCAGCGAGTGCGATGAACGTCCAAAATATGATTGCCTGCTTCTTCATATCATTCACCCTTTCACAGGATCAAGTGTTGCAACAGGAACTTCCGACGTGGCCGAAACGTTTGCGAGTTTGGCATCCAATTCACGCATACGGTTAAACGAAGCGATGGATACTTCTACCTGTTCATTCGTTGGCTCTTTGGTTGTCAGCAATTGCAGCCACAGCCCCGGATATCCGAGATAACGAAGTACAGGGATGTCACGTACCGAGTTGGTCATCTTCAACAATTCGAATGAAATACCGAGTACTACTGGCAACAACAGCAACCGCTGTCCCATACGTTCCCAAAGGTTATCGTATGTGAAGAGCGAGTACAAAAATATGCCGATAATGACAGTTAACATAATAAAACTGCTTCCGCAACGATAATGCAGACGGCTATACTTCTGCACATTCTCTGGTGTAAGCTCTTCTCCGGCTTCATGAGCACTAATGACTTTATGTTCAGCACCATGGTATTGGAACAGACGTTTAATCATTGGTGTCTGAGAAATCAGCCACAGATAGGCAAGCAACAGAATCAGCTTAATTCCGCCTTCCAGTAAATTATGCAAAAACTGATTGTCGAATGCATTTTTAAATAGAAAATTTTCAATGACAACCGGCAACAATGTAAGCACAATTTTACCAAAGAGGAACGAAAGAATAGCTACTGCAGTAACGCCGATAATCATGCTAAGGCTCCAACCTGAGCCTTCTTTTTCTTTTTGCTTTGCTTTTTCTTCAGGTTCCAGTTCATCATCAGCATATGCGTCAGCAGAATAATTGAGATGTTTGCTTCCTTTGACGCTCGAATCTATAATGCTGACAATCCCGCGCAGTAGTGGAATCCGCCGCAATTTCATGACCCAGGACTTGTCTTGCTTGGGAACTTCCAGATACGTAATTTCGCCGTCTTTTCTTCGCACAGCTGTAACGTTGACATGTTTACCGCCAAACATTACGCCCTCAATGACAGCTTGCCCCCCGTAGCTGACAGGCTTGGATTGTTGAGGCAAATTATTCACCTTCCTATTCTGTTCTAGGCCTTCATGGTCGAAGGCAGTTTTATAACCCTATTGTATCGAATTTTGAGAGCAATTTCTAGTTTACGAGTCGATACAGGGTCGATGTTGTTAACTTTGTCCTGATTTGTACATACTACCCGGTAGAGTTAGGACGAAAATGGAGATTTATTCACAGTTTTGCAAACTGAACGTGAAGGAGAATATCGATGACAGAGCACACGAGCGAACAAACATCCCATAAGGAAAATCAGCGTGCTGACAAAGGAGAGCAAAAGGACCGGGGTAGACGTCCTACCCAGCGTCAAGGGCAGGCACATTATTTCACCAAGCCCTTCCCTTTTGCAGTGGAGCTAGGTTTTTTCGCAGGTTTTATCTGGGGAGGTTTGCATTGGTTATTCTATCTGCTTCATTTTACGACTGTGCCACTGGGATTTTTGGCTGAACCGTTTTTCAAGCACAATTTTATCTATACTGCAGCAGGGCATTTGACTGGGTGGCTGTTTTTTATTGTCTTTTCCGTTCTCACCTCTCTGATTTACACGTTCACTTTGAAAAAATGGAAAGGGCCGCTTCCAGGCATGGGTTACGGAATTTTTTGGTGGCTCATTATCTTTGTTCTGGTAGGTCCCAAACTGGATATGGTGAAGCCCTTAAACCGGTTAACCTGGGATTCAATCATTACAGAATTTTGTTTCTTTTTGTTATGGGGACTGTTTATTGGCTACACCGTAGCCATGGAGTTCACGGATGAACGAAAACGTGAGCCAGAGCAAGCGGGAGCATAGCCGCAAAAAAGCTTCTCAATCCGGCAATAGCTGTGTTAAAATAGCAGATGGTTATTTGCAGAAAGGGTGGAGCAGCTATGAAACGGATTGTTGTAATCAATGGCCCGAACCTGAACATGCTCGGAGTACGTGAACCCGGCATCTATGGAACGCTTAGTCTGAAGGATATTGAGGACAAAATTCGCAGACAGGCGGAGGAGCTGGGCGTCTCCATCGCTTTTTATCAATCCAATCACGAAGGGGACATCATTGATCGAATTCATGCAGCGATGGGCGATGCAGACGGAATCATGCTTAATGCCGGAGCGCTGACCCATTACAGCTATGCTGTGCGTGATGCCATCAATGCCGTAAAAGTTCCTACAGTAGAAGTACATCTATCCAACATTCATGCACGCGAAGCGTTCAGACATCATTCAGTTATTGCTGCAGAAACAATCGGGCAAATTGCCGGATTTGGCGAAGTAAGCTACGAACTGGGGCTGCTGGCTCTCGTGCGTCATCTGGACAAACAAACCTGAGCCGGGGACCCGGGAATGTGAGAGAAAGAAGGGTTACCGATGGAAAACAAACGAGTAAATAAGTTGCGTGAGGCCATGCATGAACATGAACTCACGGCTATGCTGATTACAAATCCGATTAACCGTCGTTATATGACGGGTTTTACAGGTTCAGCAGGATATGTACTGATTACGGAACAGGAAGCTTATCTGCTTACCGATTTCCGTTACATGACACAGGCGCCGCAACAAGCCAAAGGATTTACCGTTGTGGAACATGGACCAAAACCGTTGGAATCCGTACGCGAATTGCTTGCATCGGCGAATATCAAACAGGTTGGCTTTGAGCAGGATCATGTCACTTATGGCACGCATACTGCTTATGCCCAAGCGCTTCAGTCCATTGAATTGAAAGCTGTATCCGGTATAGTGGAGCAACTTCGCATGTTCAAGGACGAAGATGAGATCGCTGTAATGCAAAGAGCTGCGGATCTGGCAGATGCAACATTCAGTCACGTTTTGCAATTCGCAAAACCGGGTATGACTGAACGTGAAGTGGATTTGGAGATGGAGTTTTTCATGCGCAAACATGGAGCAACCTCCTCTTCATTCGACACCATTGTGGCATCGGGTGAACGTTCTGCTATGCCTCACGGTGTAGCAAGTGGCAAAGTCATCGGACAAAATGAGTTAATTACATTTGACTTTGGTGCGCTTTTGGATGGATACTGTTCAGATCTGACACGTACCATCGCAACGGGCACACCTGTACCTGAACTGCGTAAAATTTACGATATCGTACTGGAAGCCCAGTTACATACGCTGGCGAACCTGAAACCGGGCATGACCGGACGGGAAGCAGATGCATTGGCACGTGATATCATTGCAGGGCACGGATACGGAGAGCAATTCGGACACAGCACGGGCCACGGTCTGGGTATGGAAGTCCATGAGGCTCCTCGTTTGTCCAAGCTTAGCGACGATGTATTGAAACCGGGCATGGTGGTAACCGTTGAACCGGGTATCTACATTGACGGCCTTGGCGGCGTGCGTATCGAGGATGACGTGGTGATTACCGAGACAGGTATTCACATTTTGACGAATTCGGACAAGAAGTTCACCGTTATTGGCTAAATTACAGCCAACGGTGATATAAGACGATTTTTAATTTATGCTTTTGAATGAAGTAAACATGGAATTACACAATAACGGAGAGGGCAGAAAAAACCTGTAGAAGCGAAGCGCTCGCCTTTATCCCCGGATTTCTCCCTATTAGGATAGGGATTAAAAGAAATCTGGGGATAACAGCGATCGGAAGGTTGTTCTGCCATCGTAGTGGTCTGTGTAATATGACGGTTTGACTTGTTCAAACTTAAATTAACCCATCGTCTTATATCACCTACTTTTCAACCATATCAGGAGGGATTTTTTGTGATTTCAGTAAACGATTTTAAAACAGGCTTGACCGTACAAGTAGACAACGACATCTATACCGTACTTGATTTCCAACATGTTAAACCAGGTAAAGGTGCTGCCTTCGTACGCTCCAAACTGAAAAACTTGCGTAACGGTAACACCGTTGAGAAAACATTCCGTGCAGGTGAAACCATTGGCCGTGCCATCATTGAAAACCGTGGTGTATCCTACCTGTATGCTAGTGGTACAGAGCACACGTTCATGGACAACGAAACATATGATCAGTTCACACTCACAAGTGACCAACTGGAGTGGGAATTGAACTTCCTCAAAGAAAACATGAACGTAAAAATCGTTAGCTACCAAGGTGAAATCCTCGGAATTGACTTGCCTACAAGTGTAGAGTTGAAAGTTATCGAGACAGAGCCAAGCGTAAAAGGTAACACAGCACAAGGAGCTACTAAAAACGCTAAAGTTGAAACAGGCTTGAATGTACAAGTGCCATTGTTCATCAATGAAGGCGATGTCCTGCTGATCGATACTCGTGAAGGTAAATACTCTTCCCGCGCGTAACGTTCACATGGTGTAAGCTAAATAAAGCGTTAATTCAACCCTTTGCCGCTTCTGTGGCAAAGGGTTTTTTCGAAAAAAGATTAGCCTATCAGACGCTTTCGTAATATACTGGGTTAAAGTCATTTTTCGGAGAGAATAATGACGATGGACATCAATTATGCATACTGCACAAGGTAGGGAGTGGATTTGCGTTGTCATTGTACGTCATGAAATTTGGGGGCAGCTCGGTCGGAGATACAGAACGCATGAAGCGTGTAGCCGGACGTGTTGTAGAAAAAGCGGATGAAGGACATCAGTG
Source organism: Paenibacillus sp. LK1 (assembly GCF_002750415.1). Taxonomy (NCBI): domain Bacteria; kingdom Bacillati; phylum Bacillota; class Bacilli; order Caryophanales; family Paenibacillaceae; genus Paenibacillus; species Paenibacillus sp. LK1. The sequence continues at coordinate 125,935 of NZ_PEII01000010.1, read as the reverse complement.
TGTAGTCGTGGTTTCGGCCATGGGGGATACCACGGATGATTTGATTGATCAGGCGAAACAGCTGAACAGTGAACTGCCTGCACGTGAGATGGATATGCTTTTGACTACGGGAGAACAGATCTCGATTTCATTGTTATCTATGGCGATTCAGGCGCTGGGACGCAAAGCCATTTCATTTACAGGCTGGCAAGCGGGATTCCGAACAGAGTCGGTACACGGCAAAGCACGGATTAACGATATTCATCCGGAACGGGTGAACCAGGCGTTGGCAGAAGGCAACATTGTAATCGTTGCAGGCTTCCAGGGAATGACGGAAGACGGCGAGATTACGACGCTAGGCCGCGGCGGATCGGATACAACAGCAGTAGCTTTGGCAGCAGCCATCAAGGCTGACGCTTGTGAGATTTACACGGATGTAGACGGTATCTATTCCACCGATCCGCGTATCGTGAAGGTTGCACGCAAGCTTAAGGAAATTTCGTACGACGAGATGCTGGAACTGGCCAACCTGGGAGCAGCGGTATTGCATCCGCGTGCAGTTGAATACGCGAAGCATTCCGGTGTACCTTTGATTGTAAGATCCAGCTTTAACCATAATGAAGGAACGGTTGTGAAGGAGGAAGCAACAATGGAACAAGGTGTGGTAGTTAGTGGAATTGCCTATGACAAAAATGTGGCTCGCATCAGTATTCTGGGTGTACCAGACGTACCAGGAGTTCTTGCTGAAGTATTTGGTGCCCTTGCATCAGAACAGCTGGATGTCGACATTATCGTTCAGAGCGGTGTGATGGACGGTAAAGCAGACTTCTCGTTCTCTGTTGCGCTATCTGACCGGGAGAACGCACTGCGTGTCATTGAAGCTCTTCATAGCCGCCTGCCTTACCGTGAAGTTACTTCTGAAGAAAACCTGGTTAAAGTCTCGATCGTTGGTGCAGGCATGGTTAGCCATCCTGGTGTTGCTGCGAAGATGTTCAAAGTCATCTCGGGCGAAGGCGTTAGCATTAAGATGGTAAGCACTTCCGAAATCAAGGTATCTTGTGTAATTGATGGAGAGAAGCTTCATGACGTAATCAAGGCGCTGCATACAGCGTATGATTTGGATACAGCTGAGCAAGCCGTAATTGGCGGACCGCAAGTTCGTAGATAAAAAGAGAAAATGGCAAAGAAACACCAAAGGTGTACTGTGTATTCCCATTCGGGATCGCAGTACACCTTTTTAGATTGATCACAGTAACTTAAACAGCGGTTCCTTACGCGTTCCTCTGAATGGTTGCATTCGGTTCCCTTCACCCATCTCTGGAACGCAGTCCAGCAAGTTCAATTGGGTACAATACGTTACGTCATGCACCCTCCCTAACCTCTCCAACCTTCGGCCACCAGCGGATACTCTAATCAGATCGGGTAATTTGTCCTCGGCATGAGTAGCAGCCTGATGAAGAGCCAGCCCCAAATCGTTCAGCATAATGGGAAAAGGAGATTGTCGGTACAACTCCTCGATAATGCTGCCTGCACATAAACCATCTTCCAGCGCGAACTCATCCTGATCCCCGGCGCATAACAATAAGATATCCCTGCGCAGCTCGCACAGAACAGCCGCCACCGCTTTCACATTGAGAAATGAGCCTGCAAACACATGTCTAGCCTTGGAGGCCTTGATAAGGGCACGCGTACCATCTGTTGTAGTCAGAATAATGGTTTTCCCCGCAATATTCGGAGTCATATATTCATAGGGGGAATTGCCCACCTCGAATCCTGTAATTTTTTTATCAAAACGCTCCCCGCCACGAATGGCATCTTTCAAGTTCAATTGTTTCGCTTGAGGAACTGTTTCTACAGCAATGATGTCGGCTGCATCGTATGCCAGTGCCGTAACAATAGTACTGGTTGTTCGCAACACATCGATAACGACCACACATCGTCCTGCGATATCCATTTTTCGAACTTCATTCACATTGCCTACTACATCGACTCGCACTCCCCACAACTCCTTTCTATATTTGGGGATAGTTGGTTCTGTCCTTTTTTATCCCGGAATGTTTATCACCTGTCTGCAAGCACTATATGCACTTGGATCTAGACAGGTGCCTAGAACTGGAATAGTAGGCTGATCTATGATTTTTAACTCTCCTCCCTATTTTGAAGAAAATGATAGATTTCAGCGTCATAAATTCAATGTACACACATAAACTTGAGATATGAACAAGCACCAGGAACGCAATAAAACCGAATTCAAGGTTGGAGGGGCCTATTCATGATGGTGAACTGGAAGGATCTCTTTCCGGAACCGATTCGAACCATTCTGGGAAGAATGCCGCCCGCTTTATTAGATAAAGTGGAGGAAGTACGTATCCGTGAAGGAAGACCACTGGAAATCAATGCAGGAGACACCTATCACTTCCTCACACCCCAGGGCAGTCCGACTTCGAAGCCTGATGAAGCCTATATTCCCTTAAAAGAGGTAACACACAGGCTGCTGGATCTGATCAGCAATCATTCGCTTTATACATTGGAAGAGGAGCTGCGTAAAGGGTTCATCACCATTCCTGGCGGGCACAGAATCGGACTGGCTGGCCGGACGGTGTTAAGTGGAGGCCGGGTCGAATACCTGCGCGACATCAATGGATTTAATGTCAGGGTGGCCCGAGAGATTCACGGAGTCGCTGATCGGATTCTACCGTATCTGCTGGACATGAAAAGTGGACAGGTCATGCACACCTTAATTCTTTCACCTCCGCAGCAAGGCAAGACCACATTACTGCGGGATCTGGCAAGACAGATTAGCAGTGGTACCAAACTTACGGGTGTCAATGAACTTGTTCAGGGCATACGTCCACGTTTAAAGGTTGGCATCGTTGATGAGCGGTCCGAAATCGCTGGAAGTTATAAGGGCGTACCCGGATTTGACGTAGGACCTCGCACCGATGTCATGGACGGATGTCCAAAGGCTGAGGGCATGATGATGATGCTTCGCTCCATGTCTCCCGATGTCCTGATCGTGGACGAGATAGGCCGACCGGAAGATGCGGAGGCGGTCATGGAAGCACTCCATGCAGGCGTATCTGTCATCGCTACTGCGCATGGTCGTGATCTGGCCGAGCTTTCTTCCAGACCTGCACTGAGAACCCTGATCGTCGAGCAGATGTTTCAACGCTATGTACAGCTGCAACGGACGAGCCGGGGCATGACCTTTCGATTGGCCGATGGCAAAATGCGTGGTCTCCAGCAGGCGGAAGTGGGAGGTGAGGCCTTTGGTTAACATGCTCGGTGCCGTTATCATTCTGCTGGCCAGTACCCTCGCGGGATTCTACAAGGCAAGGCAGTATGCCTTGAGGCCAAGACAACTGCGAGAATTAATCGCTGCTCTCCAGCGGTTGATGACAGAGATTAACTACGGGCTGACCCCGTTACCTGATGCCATGGGGAAAATGGGAGCCCAGACAAAAGAGCCTGTTCGGACGCTGTTTCTCCACGCAGCCAAACAGATGGAACCACCTCATGGACACACTGCTCGTGAGAGTCTTCAGTCTGGTATAGCAGAGGCGTGGGGGAGATCAGCCATGAAGGCGGACGAGCGGGAAGTCATGCTGCAATTGAGCTTCAGCCTTGGCACCAGCGATCGTCAGGATCAGACCAAGCACATCTCGTTAGCCATTCAGCAACTTATGCATGAGGAATCCCGTGCCCAAGCCGATCAAATGAAATATGAACGAATGTGCCGCAGTCTCGGGATGCTTGTCGGAGCGTTAATCGTCATTCTGATCTTCTGAAATAGCCGGGATAGTGAGGTGCCAAGGTCATGAATTTAGAAGTGAACGCAATCTTTCAAATTGCGGGCATCGGAATCATCATTGCGATGATTCATACGGTGCTGAAACAAATGGGAAAGGAAGATATGGCTCACTGGGTGACCGTGATCGGATTTGTCGTTGTATTGTTCATGGTGGTCCGTATGCTGGACAGCCTGCTGCAAGAGATCAAATCGATATTTCTTTTTCAATGAAAACGGTCATGAAGCCGGGATGGTGGTGACCTGTGGAAATTATCCAAGTTGTAGGTCTGGCGCTCATCGCAACGGTGCTCATTCTAGTTATCAAAGAACAGAAGCCGATGTTCGCTTTTCTGATTGCGGCTGCAACCGGCATCGTGATCTTCATGCTGCTGATTGGCAAGATTGGCGCGGTAATCGAGGTGTTGAAACGGCTTGCCGAAAATTCAGGCATGGAGAGCATTTATCTGAAAACTGTACTGAAAATTATAGGCATAGCGTACATTGCTGAATTCGGAGCACAGATTGTCAGGGATGCAGGCCAGGAGAGCATTGCTTCCAAAATTGAACTTGCTGGCAAGGTGCTGATCCTTGTACTCGCGATACCGATCATCAGCATTATTATCGAAACCGTCATGAAGCTGATGCCGGTGTAGAGGGAGGCGTGCGGACTTCATATGAAAATGATGCATCATAAGCCGCAGTGGCGCCTTACCTTCGTGCTGACGCTGTGTTTTCTGTTTGCGATCATGGGACAGGTATTCGCAGGTTCTCCCTCGGGAGAGTGGATGCAGCAGCAGGCTGACCAGCTTCCCAAGGATCAGGTAGAAAAATATTGGGACCAACTCATGCAACAATACGGTGGTTTTTTCCCGGAAGGAAAAACACCTTCCTTTATGGATATGTTAATGCCCGGCAATGAAGGGTTCAGCCTGAAGTCGGTGTTTATAGCAATTGGAACCTTCATGCTGCATGAGATTTTATATAACGGCAAACTCCTAGTCACGATTGTGATGCTAAGTGTGCTGAGCATGATTCTGGAGACATTGCAGACTGCTTTCGAGAAAAATAACATTAGCAAAATCGCTTACTCCATCTGTTACATGGTCATTATTATCATCGCCATCAATAGCTTCAGTGTGGCGATTGGATACGCCAAGGATGCCATAGCCAGCATGATCAACTTTATGATGGCCATGGTGCCCCTGTTGTTTACGCTGCTGGCTTCAATGGGGAATGTCATTACCGTTTCTGTTACCCATCCGCTGATCATTTTCATGATTCATCTGGTCGGTACATTGATCCACCTGCTGGTGTTCCCGCTACTCTTTTTCTCAGCCGTATTACATCTCGTCAGTTCCTTGTCCGACAAGTACAAGCTTACACAGCTGGCAGATCTCTTACGGAACATTAGTGTGGCTCTGCTGGGTATACTGCTTACGATGTTCCTGGGCGTAATTTCGGTGCAGGGAGCATCGGGCTCCGTGGCAGATGGTGTCAGTCTGAAAGCGGCGAAGTACATCGCAGGCAACTTTGTCCCCATTGTCGGTAGAACGTTTGCGGATGCAACGGACACGGTTATCACAGCGTCACTGCTGGTGAAAAATGCAATCGGACTAACGGGTGTCATCATCATCTTGTTTCTATGTGCGTTTCCTGCACTTAAAATTCTGACGTTAGCCCTGATCTACAACATAACTGGCGCGATCATGCAACCGCTGGGGGATACGCCAATTGTAGGATGTCTGCAGGCGATAGGCAAAAGCATGCTTTACGTATTTGCGGCACTGGCAGCAGTCGGACTGATGTTTTTTCTGGCAATCACGATCCTGCTAACCGCAGGCAATCTGACCGTCATGATGAGATGAGGCATGCTCGATAGAAAGGGGCTGGAAGGATGGGGTGGCTGAGCAGCTGGCTCCGGGAATTGATCATGATCGTTCTGTTGGCGACTTTCGTGGATATGCTGTTGCCCAACCGATCCATGGAACGCTATGTCAAGCTTGTGCTGAGCCTTCTTATCCTGCTGACCCTGTTATCGCCCATAACGAAGCTTTTGAAAAGTGATCCGGTTGGCGAGCTTAAGCGAGCGATGACCGCCATGGATTCGCCATCTGATGGAAATGCAACACTTGAACAGATTTTGGCTCAGGGCAGGCGGCTGCAATCCAATGAACAGGAACAATCGCTGCAATGGACAGCCAAAGAGCTGGCTAACGTAATGAAAGGGCAAATCGAAGAAACAACTGGGGAGCGAGTGCAGTCTGTTGAGGTAAAGCTCGCCATGGATACAAGCAAGCTGGAGACGGATTTGGCCTCTTCGGTGGAACTTCCGGTGATCCAGTATGTTTTGGTGGAGATGTCAGGGGAGACAGCAGCTGGGAAAGTCAACTCCAATACAGCTCAACAGGAAGCAACGGCAACGACAAAACCGATATTCGACTCTGACCCGGAATCCCAAACCACTGAATCTCCTCCAGTTCAGGAGCCAATCGAGATTGGTCAGATTGAGGTGCCTGATGTACAGATCGAGGTGAACAGCGTTAGCAAAAGTGAAAGTAACATGGGTAACGGTAACTCTGGCGAACCCCAAAATGGACAGGTAGCAGACTCCACACCTGTGTCGGGTGAGCAGGCAGAGACAAACACTCAGCAAGGACAGACATCCTCCCGATCTGAACGAGCAGTACAAATTATTACGTTGTTGACAGAGAAGTGGGATATTGATGCAAACAAAGTACAGGTGAAAGAAAAGAAGAGCGCTTCAACGCTGTAAGAAGGAGGGTATCCGATGAGGCAATGGCTCAAAAAGATGGAAAGCTGGTTCGGCGGAGGAGAAGGTGGGCAACGGCGCAGTCAAACCTTTCGCTGGCTGATTATCCTTGGATTGATCGGAGTCGGAATTATGCTGTTCAACTCTTTCGTCAATGTCAAAAAGATTGATTCTGAAAATATCGGTCGTGAGCCTCCTGATCCGGCTACATCCATGGCATCCATACAGACGGATCCGACAGATCAGAATCCATTTCAGGCGATAGAGGTCGCATTTGAGGACAAGATCAAGGGTGTGCTGGAAAATATCGTAGGTGTGGGAACTGTTGATGTGATGGTTACCGTTGATTCTACAGAGGAACTTGTTGTACAGCGTAATGTGAAGGATTCGCAGCAGCTCACCGAAGAAACGGATGCAAGCGGGGGCAAGCGACATATGACGCAATATACCCGGGATGGCGAGATTATTACGTATGAAATATCAGGGGATCAGACACCGATTGTCACGAAAAAGCTCAAACCGCAGATCCGGGGCGTGCTTGTCGTTGCCAGAGGTGCAGAGAATAAGGTTGTGAAGGACCTGATTACAGATGCTGTGGAAAAAGGACTGAATGTTGCGGCCTACCGGATTTCGGTTGTTCCGCGTAAGCAGGATTAGTCCGAAACCATGAAACACAAGATTTGATGTCATAAGAATGAAGCCAATTCGAGGAGGAAGTTCTAATGAATAATAAACGTCAAACGGTATGGCTCGTATCCATGCTGAGTCTGATGGTCATTTTGTCCGCCTATTACCTGTTCACTGAAGATTCCGGTCCGGTTAATACACCTGTAGCTGAGAGCACGCAGGTGGATGGTATGAAACAGGGAGAAGCGAAGGAAACGGCTGGAATCCTTGATCCGACAGAAGGTCTGGTTGTGAATGAAGTGGTGAATGGCGGCGAAGTTACAGGGACTGAAGGAGATCAAACGGCAACTGAATCTGTGGATAATCCTGCGGTTGTAGATGGTAAAGAAGCTGGAGACACCGAGAAATCACCGGCTGCGGAATCCGGAGAGAAACAAGGTGAAGCAGGCAAAGACAGCGAGAAAGGGACCGACAAAGGCGCTGCAACCACTCCTGATGCAGGTTCCGGAACAGACAGCAGTGCAACGAAAACCGATGAGGACGTTCTCAAGGAGATGGAAGAACAGAATACCGCGGCGTCGGCGAGTAGCCAGTTCCAGAACTACCAGTGGCAGCGTGAGGAGAGCAACAATCGAAAGTATGAAGAACTTATGACCGTTGCGGGTGATCTGAGCAAAACACCAGAAGAAAATGCCAAAGCAACAGAGCAGCTTCGTACGCTGGAAGAAAAAGAAGCCAAAATCAATGGTATTGAAGAAACCTTGTCGCAGCAGTTTGCCAATGCCATCGTTCAAGAGGATGCCGATAAGTATAAAGTCGTTGTTCTCAGTGACAAACTGGATGTAAAACAAGCGGTTTCCATTGTGGATCTGGTTATGAAAGAACTGGCTGTATCCCAAAATAAAATCAGCGTGCAATACGTGACAGAACAGTAATCTAAAATATGGAAAAGTAGCCCCGAGAGCTGGATTAGATCTCGGGCTCTTTCCATTTTTAATGATTATGATATAATACATAAAGCCATATGACCGTCCTAGTGAGACTGGCATGATGCCGAAGGAGTGAATAATGGAAATGTTTAAATTGAGTGAGATCAAAGAGCTGATCAAACTGGTAGATGAAAGTTCCGTTCAAGAGTTGGAAATTGAAAATGAAGGATCACGGTTGTCGATTCGCAAACCGGGTAAAACCGAGTATGTTCAGGCAACTGCTATTCAACCGCAAATGATTGCTGCACCACAGGTGCAACCGGCTGCAGTTGTAGCTGAGGCTGCTCCGCAAGTCGATACTACAAGTCATTTACATAAAATTGTATCTCCGATGGTAGGTACTTTTTACAGAGCTTCCTCGCCGGAAGCAGGTCCTTTTGTAAGCGCTGGTGATAAAGTTGTTGAGAAAACAACGGTATGTATCATTGAGGCGATGAAGCTGATGAACGAGCTTGATGCAGACATCAAGGGAGAAATCGTTGAAGTGCTGGTTGAGAACGGACAGCTGGTTGAGTATGGACAACCCCTGTTCCTGGTAAAACCGGAATAACGGTTACAGCCGCATAACGTCAACTGCATGAGCTTCGAAGGAGGACAATAACGAAATGAAATTTCAAAAAATACTGATTGCGAACCGTGGCGAAATTGCGGTACGTATTATTCGTGCCTGTCGTGAAATCGGCATTTCGACGGTAGCAGTCTATTCGGAAGCGGATAAAGACTCCCTGCATGTTCGTCTTGCAGATGAAGCGTATTGTATCGGGCCTACACTTTCGAAAGACAGTTATCTAAACTTCACAAACCTGATGAGTGTAGCTACACTGACGGAATGTGATGCGATCCACCCAGGCTACGGATTCCTGGCAGAGAACGCTGATTTTGCAGAAATCTGTGGTTCCTGCAATATTACGTTCATCGGCCCATCTCCGGAAGCCATTACTAAAATGGGGGATAAGGCTGTTGCCAAACAGACGATGAAGGATGCAGGTGTACCTGTCATTCCGGGGTCCGACGGTTTGGTTGAAAATATGAATGAAGCCATTATGATTGCTAGAGATATTGGATATCCTGTCATTATCAAAGCTACCGCTGGTGGTGGAGGTAAAGGGATTCGTATTGCTGAAGATGAAGAAACACTGATCAAGCAAATAACAGCTGCCCAGCAGGAAGCACAGAAAGCTTTCGGTAATGCCGGAGTATATCTGGAGAAATTCCTGACAGGCATGAAGCACGTGGAGATTCAGATCATTGCAGACAAACATGGAAATGCAGTGCATCTGGGCGAGCGTGATTGTTCCGTTCAGCGTCGACGTCAAAAGCTGGTGGAAGAAGCACCTTGTCCAATCATCTCCGAAGATGTGCGTACATTGATGGGAGAAGCCGCAGTACGGGCGGCGCTTGCCGTGGATTACTCGGGAGCAGGTACACTTGAGTTCTTGCTCAGCCCTAACGGTGAATTCTATTTCATGGAAATGAATACACGTATTCAGGTTGAACACCCTGTAACAGAGATGGTCACAGGAGTGGATCTGATCCGCGAAATGATCTCGGTAGCTGAAGGCAATCCACTTTCTTTCCGTCAGGAAGATGTTGTGATCAATGGCTGGTCCATTGAGTGCCGTATTAACGCAGAAGATCCGGACCGCAACTTTATGCCGTCACCAGGCAAAATTGGTTTCTACCTTGCACCAGGAGGACCGGGTGTACGTGTAGATAGTGCAGCTTATCCGGGATACACGATCTCTCCTTATTACGACTCCATGATCGCTAAATTGATCGTATGGGGAGCAAACCGGGAAGAGGCCATCGCGAAGATGAAGCGTGCATTGGCTGAGTTCGCGATTGAAGGCATCTCCACAACGATTCCTTTTCATCAGAAATTGCTGGATCATCCAACGTTTGTTCGGGGTGACTTTGATATCAAATTTCTTGAGGAAAATGAGATTTAAAAGGTATATTGGGCTTGTTTGTCATAATGTAGCCCAAATGATATAGTATGTAATAATAAGAGCGCATGTCTCCTGCAGAGGATAAGCCGCCGCACATACGCGGATGAAGGTTGCAGGAGTTCCGGTAAAGCCGGACCGGAAGGGTTCTGAAGGCCAGATTGGCCTGAGTACCAGCGCCCTGACGGATGGCCGCAAACTTATTTCGCGAAAGGTGTGTTGAACAGTTATGAGTACACTGCCGACAGAATTTGAACGAACGGATATCGGTGAAATCCAGATCGCACCTGAAGTTATTGAAGTGATCGCTGGACTGGCTACAGTTGAAGTCAAAGGTGTTGCAGGCATGAGCGGCGGATTCGCTGGTGGATTTGCTGAATTGCTTGGTCGCAAAAACCTTTCCAAAGGCGTTAAGGTTGAAGTAGGTCAGCGTGAAGCTGCAGTGGATGTTTCCGTAATTATTGAATATGGTTACCGTCTGCCACAGGTGGCTACCGAAATTCAACAGAACGTGAAACGCTCCATCGAGAACATGACAGGATTGAATGTGAATGAAGTTAATGTGCACATTCATGATGTTCAGTTCAAGAGCACCGAGAAAGTGGAAGAAATCGACCTGAACAGTCAGCGCGTAAAATAAAAGAAGACAGATTCCCCCGGCATCACTGCCGGGGGTTATCCCGTCTTGGACAGGTCTTCATAAAAAGCAGAAGCTTACACCTGAGGATCATTTTTTTGCCAAAGGGCAGGTTAAGCCATGTTAGTGAGCAAGGGAGGCTGTGCAGTTCGTGGCTAAAATACTGGATCGGCTTCTGTTGTTTATATACAGCATAAGCGTTGGAGCAATATCGGCAGCAGTCATACTTCTTATCAGTGGTGTGCTGCCTTACGAATTGAATTACCAGCAGGAACAAAACGTCATTATTGCAGCAGTTGTTGCAGCAGCGATTTTGTTTATCCTGAGTTTGCGATTTTTCTACATCTCGGTTCGGCGTGATCGTGCTTCATTGCCGTCTGTAGATCAGCGTACTGAGTATGGTGATGTGCAGATTTCGATGGAAACGATTGAAAATCTCTGTCTGAAAGCGACTTCCCGATTCCGGGGAGTACGTGATGTCAAAGCTCGTATTCGTGTGGTTGAATCCGGACTGGAGATTATGATCCGTGCAGTAGTGGATGGCGAGACGCCAATCCCGACGCTGACAGCCGATCTGCAGAAGGCAATACATGATCATGTACAGGAGATTACGGGTATCCCGGTTTCTTTTGTCACCGTGTATATTGCCAACGTTACCCAGTCGCCTAACTACAAGAGTCGAGTGGAATGAGGTGAGTTTCACTGATGCTGTGGAGAGAGATTTGGGATAGTCACAGAGGCCGAATTACCGGGATTGTCGGCGGCATCTTTTTTGGATTTCTTTATGTATGGATCGGTTTTTGGGATATGTTGTTCTTTGCACTCTTGGTGTTCATCGGTTATACGTTAGGCAGACGAAGCGACTCGAAGCTGGGCTCGTTCATTCCCTGGAGGGAATGGGGGCAATGGCTTGGCGATCGCTGGCGTCCCTTTAAGTGAGCCACCTGAACCCTGCAATATGTTTCTTCCGAAAATAGAGCTGTAGTTTAGGTTGCCCGTTTTTTGGAGGAAACGATTGCAGGTTTTTTTGTGAAAAGGGATAACAATATAATAAGATCTCTGATTCCATCAAAGATTTTATATTTTAAAATAAGCATGATGACGCTCCACAGGGAGCGCTGCAGGAGGCAGGACATGAAAAGACGTTTGGCAAGGGAAATTGCAGTACAAAGTCTGTATCAGATGGAAATGAATGAAGTGGGCGCAGCTGAAGCCGTGAATATGCTGATTAATGAAGCCGCTGAAGACAATGAAACCGAAGTGGTTATTCATGATGCAGATGTAATGCGTACCTACGTGACCGAAATGGTACAGGGCGCATGGAACAATAAAGAAGCGATTGACGGATTATTGGTCGATTATTTGAAAGGCTGGCAGATTAGCCGTCTGTCACGTGTAGACCGCCAGATTTTACGGCTTTCCACGTATGAAATGGTGTTCCGTGATGATATTCCGGCAAAAGTATCCGTCAATGAAGCGATTGAATTGTCCAAATATTTTGGTACAGATGAATCCGGTAAGTTCGTTAACGGCGTACTTGGGCGCATGATTCAGGAAGTCAGCACCATCAAAGCAAAACTGTCTTAAGTTACAATTAACTACAGTGCGTGTTCAAAAAGACCGATTTTCAGTACCGAGAAGATGGGATGAAGCTAGAAATGGAGTAGCGGAGCGTAGGGAAAACTACGTGAGCAACGGACATTTCGGCTGAATTTCATATTCGATGCTGATGATGCCGATGCCGATGCCGATAGGCATCCTTCGTAATCAAAAGCGGACTTTTTGAACAACCTCTAAAAATATGTTCACATAAGGGAGAGAGAGTACAGTGACAGCATCTATTATTAACGGAAAAGAAGTATCCCAAGAAATGCGCGCAAGCATGACAACAGAAGTGAAACAGCTTAGCGAACAGGGGGTAGTACCTGGTCTGGCTGTTGTGCTCGTCGGTGAAGATCCGGCATCCCAAGTATATGTGCGTAACAAAGAAAAAGCATGTCATGACCTCGGTTTCTATTCCGAAGTTCATCGTTTGGATGCAAGCACGTCCCAAGAGGATTTGCTCGCGCTGGTGGACAAGCTGAACAAACAGGAATCCATTAACGGTATTTTGGTTCAGCTCCCATTGCCGAAACATATCGAAGAGAAAGCGGTGATTGATGCAATCGCCGTGGATAAGGATGTGGACGGATTCCATCCAGTTAATGTGGGGAACCTCGTCATTGGAGACGATAGTTTATTGCCATGTACCCCTGCGGGCGTAATTGAGCTGATCAAGCGTGCCGGTCTTGAAATGTCAGGCAAACATGCCGTAGTTATCGGACGCAGCAATATTGTCGGTAAACCGGTATCCTTGCTGCTACAACGTGAGAACGCAACGGTAACGATGTGTCATTCCCGTACAGCGAACATGAAAGAGATCACGCGTCAGGCAGACATTCTTGTGGTTGCTATCGGACGTGCAAACTTTGTGGATGCCGATTTCGTCAAACCGGGTGCCGTTGTAATTGATGTTGGGATGAACCGTCTAGATAACGGCAAACTGGCAGGGGATGTGGATTTCGAAAGCGTGAAGACAGTATCTGGTCCAATTACACCCGTTCCTGGTGGCGTTGGTCCAATGACGATTACCATGTTGATGCAAAATACACTGATCGCTGCCAAACGCGCTCACGGATTGGCGTAGGTTGAATCTGTGGCAGATCAAAAGATCTACTCCATCAAAGATCTGAACCGATACATCCGGATGAAACTGGAATCAGATCAGGTACTGTCGGATGTATGGCTGCGCGGAGAGATCTCCAATTTTACACATCACTCCAGCGGTCATATGTATTTTACATTGAAGGACAAGGACAGCCGAATTAAGTCCATTATGTTTGCTTCCCACAATCAACGATTGCCCTTTGTACCGAAGGAGGGTGCAAGGGTTATAGCTCGTGGTAATGTCTCGGTGTATGAGCGGGATGGACAATATCAGTTCTACGCTACACACATGCAACCGGACGGTATTGGAAGTCTGTACTTGGCCTATGAGCAGCTGAAAAAAAAGCTGGAGGACGAGGGACTGTTCTCTACATCACGGAAAAGACAGATTCCCCGTTTTCCACAGACGATTGGTGTGGTTACTTCACCTACAGGTGCAGCGGTAAGGGATATCATGATTACATTGCAACGCAGATATCCTTCTGCCCAAGTGATTCTGTATCCAGTACTCGTTCAAGGTAAAGGTGCGGCTCCTTCCATTGTGAAGGCCATCAACAACCTGAACCGAATGGGCGAAGCCGATGTGCTGATTGTCGGAAGAGGTGGCGGATCACTGGAGGAGTTATGGGCTTTTAATGAGGAGATCGTGGCAAGAGCGATTGTGGGTTCGGCCATTCCTGTGATTTCAGCGGTTGGGCATGAAACGGATTTTACAATTGCCGATTTTGCTGCTGATTTACGTGCGGCAACGCCTACGGCTGCTGCTGAACTGGCAGTACCCAATCGAGCTGAGTTGCTTGATCAGATCGCTCAGCGTCAGCGTCAGCTGCAGCACAGTTTACGTCAGCGTGCTGTTCATAATCGGGAGCGACTGGCCAGATTGCAACGATCGCCTGTGCTTGTGCATCCTAGACGTACCTTAATGCAGCATACGGAGCGACTGGATATGCTGCAGCAGCGTCTTCTGCGAACTGTAGATACACGTATGAAATGGACAACTGAGAAACAGGAGCGTTTGCGTGCAGCGCTACAACGGTTCAATCCTCGTGAACAGGTGAACGCAGCAAGACGTGAGAATGCATCAGCTCGGCGTCAGCTGGAGATTGCAATCCGATCTATTACGAGAGCGAAGCAGCAGCAGTGGAAATCATCTGTACGTCATCTCGATGCGCTTAGCCCGCTCAAAGTAATGTCACGTGGATACAGCCTTGTCTATGACGAACAGGAACAACGATTGATCAAATCGATGAAGGATGTACAACCTGGAGATTCGATAAAGATTAAATTAACAGACGGACAGCTGGACTGTCAGGTTTGGGGAATGAAGGAGGACGACAATACCCATGGCGAATGAACCGGAATTGAATTTTGAAGAGGCAATGGCGGCATTGGAAGACATCGTAGGTCAGCTTGAGCATGGTGATGTTCCACTGGAACAGGCCATCGATTTGTTTCAGCGCGGAATGAAACTTTCCCAACTTTGTGGTTTGAAGCTGGAACAAGTGGAACGTAAGATCGAGATGATCGTAGAAGAGGATGGGGAACTTCGCAAAAAACCGTTCGGCGCTGCCGTCGACGAAAGCGGTGAAGTCAATGAGTAATCGTCCTTCGTTTGAAACGTATCTTGAGGAAGTTACAGCTGAAGTGACGGGAGAGTTGAAGCAGACTCTTCCTGTGCACTGGGATGTACCTCAGTCACTGGTTGACGCGATGCAGTATTCACTTATGGCCGGGGGCAAACGCCTTCGTCCACTTCTGGTCGTTGCTGCGGCGGAAGCCTTCGGTGCACAGCGTACAGCTGCATTGCCGGTAGCCTGCGCCGTGGAGATGGTTCATACGTATTCGTTGATCCACGATGACTTGCCTGCCATGGATAATGACGACTATCGCAGGGGAAAATTAACGAACCACAAAGTATTTGGTGAAGCGACAGCAATATTGGCTGGCGATGCACTGTTAACGCATGCTTTTTATAGTATCGTTCAGTCTGGTCGTCGCAGCGGTGTGTCTGCAGATGCATTGTTGTCCATTGTGGAGGAGTTGTCCGAACTGGCTGGAGCAAGAGGTATGGTTGGCGGACAAGTGGCTGATATGGAAGGCGAGCAGGGCATGACAGATCTTGCCCAATTGCAATACATTCATCTGCACAAGACTGGAGATTTAATTGTGTTTTCCCTCATTGCCGGCGCTCGTATTGGTGGTGCGACAGAAGGACAGTTGGAGGCGCTGCGTGTATTTGGTAGAGACCTGGGGCTAGCTTTCCAGATTCAGGATGATATTCTGGATTTGACGGGTGACGAGCAGAAAATGGGCAAGAAAACGCAAAGTGATGTGAATCAGCAAAAGGTTACTTACCCTTATTTTATTGGTATGGATGCCTCTCTTCAAGAGGTGAAGTCCCTGACGCAATCTGCGAAAGATGCACTCGGCAGAGCGGAGTTACCAGACCCTTCCAGACTGATGGAGATCGCAGATTATCTGATGAGTCGAGATCATTAGTTTTGGTTGAGCGTCACTGTTTCAAATCACCCAGAATCGTGTAATCAATTTAATGTGCTTTTTCTGGGTTTCATGAAGAGGGTCTGTTCCAACTGGAGATAGAAATACATATTGAGGAAGATCATACGAACCTTGCTGGCGAAAATGCTCGTTATCTGGAGTATGGTGCCGTAAATTATGATTCTTGTTCTTTTATGTTATAATGTTTTAATGTCATTTAATAAACTGTGTATATATGGATTACACCAAATCAAACAATCTAGGAAAGCGGGGAGATTCTCGTGCTGCTTCCACAAATTAAACAACCCAGTGATCTAAAGTCGATGTCTCAGGATGATCTCGTTCTTTTGTCGGCAGAGATCCGGCAGTTTCTGATTGAGAAGCTGTCCGTTACAGGGGGCCATCTCGCACCCAACTTAGGAGTGGTTGAGCTCACGGTAGCCCTGCATTACTGCTATAACAGTCCAGTGGACAAAATGATCTTTGATGTAGGGCATCAGGCATACGTACACAAGGTGCTAACGGGGCGAATGGATCGCTTCGATACACTGCGTCAGCATAATGGCCTATGCGGATTTGTTAAACGTAACGAGAGTGAACATGATGTATGGGAAGCGGGCCACAGCAGTACATCATTATCTGCTGCGATGGGTATGGCGCTTGCCCGTGATCTCAAGGGTGAAGACAATCAGGTGATCGCGATGATCGGGGATGGAGCGCTTACAGGTGGTATGGCCTTTGAAGCTCTCAATCACATCGGTCATGAGCAGAAAAAACTGATGGTTATCCTCAATGATAATGAAATGTCCATTGCTCCGAATGTCGGGGCTATGCATAAATATTTGAGCAAAATTCGTTCCGATCGCCATTATTTGAAAGCCAAGGATGACGTGGAAGGAATGCTCAAGAAAATTCCTGCCATCGGGGATCGTTTGGCCAAATCGGCGAGCTGGATTAAAGATAGTGTCAAATACATGATGGTTCCAGGAGTTTTGTTCGAAGAGTTGGGCTTTACCTATTTAGGCCCCATTGATGGACACGACATTCCGAAATTGATTGAAACGTTCAAACAGGCGGATAATGTGGATGGACCTGTAATGGTTCATGTGCTGACAACCAAAGGTAAAGGCTATCAGCCAGCTGAGGCGGATTCACACAAATGGCACGGAATTTCTCCGTACAAAATTGAATCAGGTCAAGTGCTTAAAGCTGTAGGAAAACCGATGTACACGGAAGTGTTTGGTAAAACGTTGATTGATCTTGCCAAGCAGGATAAACGAATTGTAGCGGTAACACCAGCCATGCCAACAGGTTCAGGTCTCATTCCTTTCAGTAAGGAATTCCCTGATCGCATGATTGATGTGGGTATTGCCGAACAACATGCAGCAACCATGTGTGCAGCACTGGCAATGGAAGGCTTAAAACCTGTTTTTGCCGTCTATTCGACGTTTATGCAACGTGCGTATGATCAGATTGTACATGATATTTGTCGTCATAACGCCAATGTCATGTTCGCCATTGACCGTGCCGGATTTGTCGGTCCAGATGGTGAAACGCATCAAGGTGTGTACGATGTGGCGTTTATGCGTCATATTCCGAATATCGTTCTGATGATGCCTAAGGATGAGAATGAACTGCGCCATATGATGAAGACGGCGCTTGAATATAATGAAGGTCCAATTGCTTATCGTTATCCACGAAACAATGTTGTAGGCGTGCCTCTTGATGATGAACTCATTCCGATTCCAATCGGTACATGGGAACAGCTTCGTCCATCTGAAGGTTATGCTATCGTCGCTTCAGGATCAATGGTACAGCTTGCTGAAGAAGCTGCAGAGACGGTTAAAAGAGAAGGCATTACGGTTGGCGTAATTAACGCCCGCTTCCTTAAGCCGCTTGATGAGCAGATGCTGCGTGATCTGGCAGTTCGAGGCACGAAGTTAATTGTGCTTGAAGAAGCATCACAAGCAGGCAGTATGGGCAGTGCAGTTCTGGAGTTTTATGCAGAACAAGGGCTACACGATGTTCATGTGCAACTGATGGGCATTCCGGATCGATTCATTGAACATGGCAGTATTGAGGATCAAAGAGCTGAAGTGGGACTCACGGTTGAGAATGTGAGCTCAGAGCTGCGTAGTATGGCAGCCCAATCTTCATATGGTATGTCCAGAACTCGGTTCCCTTCATAGAATGGAACAATCAGAGGAACTGGAGCACATTATTGATTAATCAGGATTACTACATGATAGGAGAAAGACATGTCACTCCCGAAAGAACGAATTGATGTTCTGCTGGTTGAGCAAGGATATTACGAAAGTCGTGAGAAGGCAAAAGCTGCAATCATGGCTGGACTGGTATATGCAAACAATGAGCGGATTGAAAAAGCGGGCATGAAGATTCCACGGGAAGCCGAACTTAAAGTAAAGGGTTCAGTACATCCCTATGTCGGTAGAGGCGGATTAAAGCTTGAAAAAGCGATCCGTCACTTCGATCTCGATATGAATGGACTTGTGATGCTCGATATCGGTTCATCCACAGGTGGATTTACCGATTGTGCCTTACAACATGGTGCCTCTCATGTATATGCCATTGATGTAGGTTATAACCAGCTAGATTGGTCACTCCGTAACGATGAACGGGTTACTGTAATGGAAAGAACCAATTTCCGTTATGTGACTCCCGAAGATCTACATGGACCTGTGCCGAATTTTGCCAGTATCGATGTATCCTTTATTTCGCTTAGAATTATTTTGCCGCCGCTGCTGGCACTTCTAAAGCAACCGGCAGACATTGTGGCGTTAATTAAACCTCAGTTCGAAGCAGGCCGTGAGAAAGTCGGCAAGTCCGGCGTCGTTCGTGATACTAAGGTTCACAAGGACGTTTTGCAGACGATGCTTCGTTTCGCCAATGAGCTTGGATTAAAGCTAAAAGGTTTAACATTCTCGCCGATCACAGGCGGAGAAGGAAATATTGAATTTCTCGCTCACTGGCGTCTGGAAGAACCAGAGGCAACACAACAAGAGAACGTTGAGGCTTCACTTGATGCACTTGCAGATCAAGTTGCAATGGAAGCTGCCCATACATTTACAGGAAACTCATCATAAGATGAGTTTCTTTTCGCTGGAAAGGTGACATTCTAAAAGGAAATCGGTTGTCGAATCTCGAATATGTCTTCGAGGTGAGCGATGATGGATGGGCAATATGACACAATTGTTATTGGTGTACTTGCTGTCTGCTTGATTTTATGGCTGTTCTTTGGCTTTCGGAATTGGGTTAATCGTCCGATTCCAGTAAGCTTGTCGGGTATGCAACTGAATTTAGAAATTCAGGATTCACCGGCAGTGGATCTGCTTGAAGCGGAAGGATATGAAGTCATCGGAGGTAAAATGAAAATCCCTTTAGCCTTTGAAGCGGATGAATCCGTTTATTACAGCAGGCTTTTCATTGATTATGTAGCAGAGCGGGATGATGAGAGATATCTGGTGAAGACGTCCCGTCGCAGGCAACCTCTTGAACTTACTGGACCCTCCCTGCGAGATCGCTTCCTGTATTATTTATTGTTATATCCCGGTTGTGAAGGGTTGCTGTATGTGGACATGGAGGAATCGAATATCAAGGTAATCAGGCTCATGGATTATCAGGAAGACGTGTACGATGGAGATGATCTGGACTAAGGGTATTTATGAAACCTGAGAGTTGTTTATATAACGAATGACGAATTGCAGGATGACAAACTTTAAGGAAATAAGAATTAGCCGTTTTATGTAATACATTGAACTATTTTAACTGGAGGCATGTATGAAAGGACAACGACACATTAAGATACGTGAAATCATTAGTCAAAACGAAATTGAAACCCAGGATGATCTGGTTGAAGCATTGCGTAAATCCGGATTTCAGGTGACTCAAGCCACTGTATCACGGGATATTAAGGAGCTTCTTTTAATCAAGATCCCCATGGATGATGGACGATATAAATATTCACTGCCTACAGACCAACGATATAATCCGATTCAGAAACTGAAACGTGCCCTCGTGGACAACTTCTTACACATCGATCATACAAACAATCTGGTCGTGATGAAATGTTTGCCTGGCACAGCTAATTCCATTGCTGCCTTGCTCGATAATATTGAGTGGACGGAAGTGATGGGAACCATCTGTGGAGATGATACCATACTCATCATCTGCCGGACGGAAAGTAACAGCGTGACCGTAATCGAGCGGATTATGGGTTATATTTCTTAGAATATAATGGTTCAAAAACATAATTTCTGAGTGAGTCATCCGGAGGTGTTTTTGCAGATGTTAGTTACATTATCGATTCGTAATCTGGCTGTTGTAGAAGAAGTTGATGTTGTTTTCCACCCGGGCTTCCATGTATTGTCTGGTGAAACGGGAGCGGGTAAGTCAATCATTATTGATGCCTTGGGTCTAATTGCTGGTGGACGAAGCTCTGCCGATCTGATCCGCTATGGATGTGAGAAGGCCGAGATGGAGGCTCTGTTTGAAATGGAGCCAAGCCATCCGGTATGGGAAACGCTGGAGAAGCTTGGCATCCATTGTGAGCCGGAGGAGCATCTGGTGATTCGCCGTGAACTGAATACTCAAGGTAAAAGTACATCTCGTATTAATGGCCAATTGGTCAATTTGACGATGCTCCGTGAAGTCGGAGAAAAATTAATTAATATTCACGGACAGCATGAACATCAAAGTTTGTTGCGCGCAGAAAGCCATCTGGGGCTTCTGGATACATACGGGGCAGCAATCATCGGTCCAGTCAAAACGGAATATCAGGAACGCTACAGTAAGTTTATTACTGCGGAAAAAGAACTACGTGCACTTCAGGAGTCAAGTCAACGTGCGTATCAATTGCTGGACATGTACCGGTTTCAACTTGAAGAGATTGCAGCTGCTTCTCTAACACAGGGCGAGGATGAATTACTCGGAGAAGAACGGGTCAAACTATCCCATAGTGAGAAAATGATGGACAGTGTTGCTGGCGCATATGATCTGCTTAGCGGTCAACGTGGGTTAGAAGCAGTAAGTATTGCATTGTCACGGATTGAAGATATATCGGGATATGACAGCAAAGGGCTACAGCCTATAGTTGAACAGCTACAGTCTGCATTTTATCAGTTGGAAGACGCGACGTTTCAGTTGCGTGATTATCGGGAGAAAATTGAATTTAACCCGGGTAGATTGGAAGAAGTGGAACAGCGACTGAATCTGATTTCTGGCCTCAGACGGAAATACGGAGACAGTGTGGAACTTATTTTGAATTATTATGAACAGATTAGCCATGAAACCGATCAGCTGGAGAACAAGGATGAACGTCTGGAGAAGCTGCGTAATGAACGTGACAAATTGCTCAAATTAGTCATGGAGTCTGCCGAGGAACTTAGCCGTGTTCGTAAACAATGTGCCGAGGAACTTGCAGCGCAGGTGGAGAGTGAGCTGAAGGATCTGCAGATGGAGAGAACGACGTTACGAGTTCAGATTACGCCTTTTGAAGATGCAAAAGGGATTGAGTGGAATGGGCGTCGTATTCGTCTCACGCGTCAAGGTGCAGATAATGCGGAATTCTTGATTTCTCCGAATCCAGGTGAGCCTTTACGTCCGCTCGGCAAGATTGCTTCCGGTGGTGAGTTGTCCCGAATGATGCTCGCGATGAAGAGTATTTTCGCACGCCATGACCGGATTCCAGTTTTAATCTTTGATGAGGTGGATACAGGTGTGAGCGGAAGAGCAGCACAATCCATTGCGGAAAAATTATACCGTCTGTCTTCTACTTGCCAAGTTTTCTCTATTACTCACTTGCCACAGGTCGCTTGTATGGCCGATCATCAGTATCTCATCGAAAAGCATGTGTACGACGGACGCACGATGACACAAGTGGAATCGCTGTCAGACGAAGGCAGAGTGAAGGAATTGGCACGTATGCTGGGCGGTGTGGAAATTACAGAAAAAACGCTGCATCATGCACAGGAAATGCTGAATTTGGCGGAAGCCAAAAAAGGGTGAAACGAGCGGCTGGCGTAATGATTGACAGTAATAAAAGCCTGGGGGCGAGGTTATCTTATAGGTACGCAATTGGCGACCACCTTTCGTCAAGCGAAAGAAGCAAAGGGAGTGTGACAGCCATTGAATTCCCCCCTCAGGAAGAAATTGCTAGGTCTTTTATTTGCCTTCTTTCTATGTGTGATTAGCCAGGCCATTCAGCCTGTGCAAAGTTATGCTTCATTGCCTGATGAACTCCAGGTATTTGCAGGCAGGCAGGCAGACGTTCATCTCGCTGTACCGGCTGCTTCAAGCGCTGTCGTGGATCGTCCTGACATCGTCGGTTTTGATGGAAAGGAAACTGCGGTTCACGTAACGAAGCAACAACCTTTGCATCTTCATCCCCAACAAACGGGACGTGCCAAATTAACGTTGAAGTTGTGGGGCAAAATTCCGGTAAAAACGGTTAACGTAAACGTGATTCCGGATTTGCGTGTAGTACCCGGGGGACAAACCATTGGCGTCAAAGTAAAATCCGCAGGCATTCTCGTTGTAGGGCACCATCTGGTTCGTTCTGGACAAGATGAACGTGTATCCCCTGGAGAATCAGCAGGCATTAAGCTTGGAGATCTGATTACCCATATGGACGGTAAACGCCTTGATGGTGTATCGGGTGTAGCTGAAGCGGTTGAGCTTGCAGGCAAGAGCAAAAAAGGAATTGATGTCGTTTTAAAACGCGGTAAAGAAACGGTTAAAACCCGTTTGACACCTGCTTATGACGCTGAAGACAAAGCCTGGAGGCTGGGTTTGTACATTCGTGACTCCGCCGCAGGTGTAGGAACATTAACCTTCTACGCTCCGGATCAAGGCGTATATGGCGCTCTGGGACATGTCATTACGGATATGAACACGCAGACCTCCATCGTTGTCGGTAGTGGTCAGATTGTTCAGTCCAATGTAACGTCAATCTCTAAGAGTGAATCCGGTGATCCGGGTGAAAAACGAGCTCATTTCCTGAAAGAAAGCAAAATTTTGGGCAATATTGAACGTAATACGGCTTTTGGTATCTTTGGTAAAATGTCCGGAAATCCTGAACATAGTTTGTATTCAAAAGGGATTCCTGTTGCTTTCTCTCATGAAGTAAAAGAAGGTCCGGCAGAAATTCTCACAGTTGTTGAAGGTCAGCAGGTTGAGCGTTTCTCAATTGATATTGTTCACGTAGCAGACCAATCCGAACCGGCGACCAAAGGTCTGGTGCTTCGTATCACAGATCCGAAGCTGCTGGATAAGACCGGGGGCATTGTACAAGGCATGAGTGGCAGCCCCATTGTTCAAAACGGAAAACTGATTGGAGCTGTGACGCATGTGTTCGTCAATGATCCGAAATCAGGTTATGGCTGCTTCATTGAGTGGATGTTACAAGATGCAGGAGTCATGATGAAAAAGGAACATGCAAAAAACCTTAAGGCGGGTTAACCTCCTTAAGGTTTTTTTGTCGAATGCAAACATATAATATCGGATAATGAAATAAATTATTTATTATATAGCAATGAGAAAAAAAAATAAAGAAAAATAATTTTCGACAGAAGGAATTTCCTCTCCTATGTCGAAAATTTAACCTGTAAGGAAATGTACGAAACGATGTTTAAATTAAAGGAGGATACCGTTTTGCAAAAAATTGAGGTATTGCTGGCCGATGATAATCGTGAATTTACGAATTTGCTTGCCGAATATATATCCGAACAGGAAGATATGGAAGTAACCGGAATTGCTTACAATGGAGAAGAAGTGCTGCAGTTGCTGGAGCAGACTCGCGATGTACCGGATGTACTCATTCTGGATATTATTATGCCTCACCTGGATGGACTGGGTGTACTGGAGCGTCTGCGCAACCTGAATCTGTCTCCACAGCCCAAAGTCATTATGCTTACGGCTTTCGGACAAGAGAATATCACGCAGCGTGCCGTGCAACTCGGAGCTTCTTATTACATCCTGAAACCCTTTGACATGGAAGTACTCGCGAATCGTGTACGTCAACTGGTTGGCACGCAAACTACGATCTCCACAGGTGGTGGTGGCGGTTCATCGATGTTCATGAACAAGTCCAACGTGGTGCCGATGGGTAAACACAAAAATTTGGATGCAAGCATTACGTCCATCATACATGAAATCGGCGTTCCTGCGCATATTAAAGGATATCAGTATTTACGCGAAGCCATTACTATGGTGTATAACAATATCGAAATTTTGGGTGCTATCACGAAAACCTTGTACCCAGCGATTGCCGAAAAGTTCAAAACAACACCGTCTCGCGTCGAACGTGCCATCCGTCATGCCATTGAAGTGGCTTGGACACGTGGCAACATCGACAGCATCAGCCACCTGTTTGGCTATACAATCAATATCAGCAAGTCGAAACCGACGAACTCTGAGTTCATCGCGATGGTTGCTGACAAGCTGAGAATTGAGCATAAGGTGTCCTGAAAGGATCAGGAATAGTGATTATCTAAACAAATAAATTTAACTTATTTACACATAAGGAACACCACGTTTTTGTTGAGTTTTTCAAGACCAATAAAAACGTGGTGTTTTTTTGCGCGAAAAATATGTAAATCATTTTTAGAATAATGAAGCATCCTTTATTAAACAGGAGCGATTGGAATGAATCTTTATCAGATATATATTTGGAATGATGAAATTTTTTACAAACTTTTACTTGCAGTTAACGCTTTCTCAGCAAGAAAGTGGTACGATGTGACCACTGACAAGATACACATTATAGGTATAAAGGATGAATTATATGAGGAGAACGGCTTTTTTCAGTAAATACATAAATGAACTATACAATTCTTTGAAATATGTAAATAAATCATTTCAACAATCCATGCTTAGTTACAGGCAATTCACCGGACTGCAAAAAATTATGCGTAATAGAATGCTTACTACATATTTTCAACCAATCTTGAATCTGCAGAATGGGAGCTGTCTTGGATACGAGATATTAAACCGTCCTCCCATCTCTAATCTTTTTCCAAATGCAGAATCTTTTTATCAATTCATTGGTCATACGGATCAGGTGTTCACGTTTGAACGCTTCTGTCGTGAGATTTCGATTGAAAGATTCAGAGCCTCTTTAACGACAGAGCGTTATCCCGACAATACCGTCGTTTTTTTGAATATACATCCTCAGGTTTTAGCCGATACCACATACCGCAGTGGAGAAACAATCAGTCTATTGAACAGTTATGGTCTTTCCCCTGAGCAAGTGGTCTTCGAGTTAACCGAAAAACAGGCAGTCCAGGACTATGTAGAATTCGAACGCATTCTTTCGAATTATCGCTCACAGGGCTTTCGGATTGCCATTGATGATGCGGGTTCCGGATATAGCAGTCTGAAGGCGATTGTAAGTCTAAAACCAGATTTTATTAAATTGGACAGAGCACTGATTAGTCGAGTGGACACACATTCGGATCAGCAGCACATTGTAAGAATTCTTAAACAATTTGCTGTCGACTCGGGGACGAGTATCATCGCTGAAGGCATCGAGCGTTACGAGGAAATTCAATTTTTGCGATATGAAGGTATCGAATACGGTCAGGGTTACGCACTTGGAAGGCCTGACACAGTATTAAGGCCATCTCCATTATCTTTTCCATAGGGGATATTAAAGATTTAAAAGTAGATGGTATGGCTATGTATAAAGGAGGCGAATGGTATATTTACGCAAATAGGTGAGATAGCCGATACGATTCCTATAGTAGCGCCTGAAACAAAATGTGATATCGTCTACCATCTTTTTAAATCCAATCCCAATCTGGAAGGTGTAGCTGTTATGGGAGAACAAGGTGTGTCATTAATGATGCGTGCTCGTTTCTTCCAGCAGATTGGTACACAGTATGGCTATAATTTGTATATGGGACGCCCGGTGGAACTGGTTATGAACGCCCGGGCACTAGTCGTCGATTACGCTGAACAGATTACGGATGTAAGTGTTCTGGCTATGAATCGATCTGAAGAAGAGTTATACGATCTAGTTCTTATAACAGCTGAAGGCATTTTGAATGGAGCAGTTAGTATCCGACGTCTGCTGCTCGCTGTGGCTGATGTTCGTGCCGAGATGGCTATTTTTATGAATCCCTTGACAGGTCTTCCAGGTAACCGAATTATAGATGAACGATTGTATCAGTTACTTCAGCTTGATTATTTTAGTGTTCTATACATAGATTTGGATCACTTTAAATCCTACAATGATAGCTATGGGTTCAAAATGGGGGATCAGCTCATTCAAGCTACTGCTAATCTGCTCCGGAAACATTTTGTTTTTCCAGAGGCTTTTCTTGGCCATATCGGTGGAGACGATTTTATTGTGATATTAAATCATCATGAATTTAGACGCGTTTGTGAAGAAGTGATCACAGGTTTTGAGCAGATCAAGGGTACGTTTTACAATCAGGAGGACTTGGATAATCAATATGTTTTGGGCGAAGGGCGTTCTGGACTGAACCGACCTATATCGCTTGTTTCGGTGTCGATCGCTGTGGTCACGAACCACAGACAACAGTATGAAAACATTGATCAAATTGTGAGTGAGGCGACGCGGGTTAAAAAAGTATGTAAATCGGTGAATGGCAGCATTATTTGTGCAAATGAGGAGGTTGTATAAGCAGGTAATGTCAGGAAAAACATTAGATAAGGAAAAAAACGTTATTTACAGGTAGAAGAGACCTGTAAATAACGTTTTTTTTATTGGAGAATAGTTATCTATTATGTAAGCTATTAAACCCGAATGTCCAACGATGTATAGGATGGGGCAGGAGATGCATTTGATTGCGTCTCTTGGATTTTTCCAGGTTCTTTATCATTCTCCGTATCGTTGGAAATCTTCGATTTGTTTTCGGTCTTATTTTCTTTATTTACTTCCTTATCTTCATTTGCAGGAGATTGTGGAGTAGAATGGATAGCTTCTGTTGGTACCGGTTGGTTGATTTATTTTAATTTTTTCCCGATGGACTGATCAACCTTTCGGATTTGAGAATCAATCTCTTGAACCATCTCACGCTTCATTTGAAAAACAGTTTGTTCAGCGTTCTCCAGCATCATCGACTTGCCCATATCGTTTCCAGCGTCATTATCGAGAACGATCCGGTCGAAGCGGGTTTCCCCTTCTAGTGTTTGAATGGACCCGACCATGCGATCACGCAAACCTACCAGTTTGCCTAACTGATCATAAGTCTGGCTATGTTTGATTAGATGACCCATTACAAGAAGCAAATGAAGATACGCTTGCTAATAAGTTCACTTTCACTTCTTTGTTGCTTACTTGCTAATAATAATTGATAATGGTTATCAATAAGTGAAGGACTGTTTAGTCAATCTATTTAGACGGAGTTGGGTTAATGAAATGTGGAATAATTATTACATACTCTGGAACTATGCTGCTGTGAGTATTGCGGATATACGTTATATGGAGTTGGGGCCAACTGAGGAGCTAACATATAAATTTCCTGCGAGCACGTTTGTATTCACCATCCAGGGTAAAGCCTATGTAACCATAAACGACCAGAAGCATGAAGTAAGTCGTTTTTATGTTCTTCATGGTGGAAAGGGAAGCGTACTGCATATTGAAGCTGGACAATCCGGACTGAATCTGTTTTACCTTATGTACAAAGTAAGTCTGCCAAGTGGAGGAAGAACCGATTTGGGCAACATGATGGAGCGCATGAATCCATTTCAGTTAACCTATGGTTTTGCCCCCAATTCACCAGTTGTGCTGTATGAGCAAGTAAAACAGATACACACGTTTTGGAATCAAAAGAACCCCATACATCATTTTCAGGCAAAGAGCCTGTTTTACCCTTTTGTAGAGAAGGTATCAGCACAAATTCCTCATGCTGCAACTCGCTATTCCGTTACGGATCAGGTCAGTAAAGTCATTGAAATTGTGGAATCCTCTTATGCGGAGTCATTGACGTTGCATGTTTTGGCTGAGAAGGTCGGCAGCAGTCCCAGAAGTCTGTCCCGCAAGTTCAAGCAGGCCACGGGTTATAGCCCAATTGACTATTTGATTCAGTTCCGTTTGTTCAAGGCCAAGGAGATGCTGCTGTACACCGACGCTACATTAGATGAGATTGCAGCAGGTATCGGTTATCCGGACGGATATTATCTGGGACGTATGTTCAAAAAACATACAGGCCTTTCTCCACTTCAGTTCAAGGAGAAAACATCCGGTCCCCTAAAGTGGCCTGATCTGACATCGACCTTGGCTCGAAATGACATTTCCAGTGGAAGAGCTGGAAGGTATGTTTATAACGATGATGATAATCATTATCAATATAAACACGGAGGGTCATTGTACATGAATAGACAGACAAGAACGGGAATGCTGCTTAGTATTTTATTAAGTCTCACTTTACTGTTGAGTGCCTGCTCGACAGGGGCAACTAGTAATTCTGGGGGAGAAAATGCGGGAAGCAAAGGGGCTTCGAGTGCCACCAGCACAGTAACGGCAGATAGCCAATCGAACAATTCCGAGCCTCGGGTCATCTCGACGGTTAAAGGAGATATCACGGTCCCGGCTGAACCCAAGCGAATTGTAGTTGATTTATATTTGGGAAGTCTGATTGCTTTGGGAATCAAGCCAGTCGGTACACCGGAAATGAACTTGAAAAACCCCTATTTTACCAAATCTCTTGAGGGTGTAGAAAATATTGGTGAATACGAAACCATTTCTCTTGAAAAGGTATTGGAACTTCAACCAGACCTGATTGTCACAGGTGATCCTGATTTGTTTGATTCTTTTAGTAAAATTGCGCCTACGCTTGTTGTTCCTTATGGTGAGTTGAAAAATACCCATGAAGAGATCGCTTATTTCGGTAAAGCATTGAACAAAGAAAAAGAGGCCGAGTCATGGTTGGCCGATTACGACGGACGAATTGCGGACGCCAAGAAGCGTGTCAGTGAAGCAATCGAATCAGATGCAGAAGTATCAGTTATGCAATTTTACGATAAAGCACCATTAGCTTTTGGTGATAATTTTGGGCGTGGAGGTCAGGCTGTATACAGTGCTCTCGGATTGAATCCTCCAGCAGACAAAAAGGAGATATTAATGAAAGATCAGCTTGTTGAAGTTTCGTCCGAATCCATACCCGAATTTGCCGGTGATTACATTATTCTTACGGCAGAGAACCTGACTGTAGAGGAATTGAAATCTAAGCCAGTATGGAGTTCACTTGATGCCGTAAAGAATAATCGTGTGTTTATCTGGAGTCCGGATCGTTCATGGTACTTTGACCCTATTGCAACGTTGGATCAGACCGAGGAATTGGCAGCTTGGTTCACGAAGACAGCGGATCAAAAGTAAATCTTTCGGATCATTGGTTGGTGAAATTGAATCCTGGTCAAAATACAGTTGATAATGAAAATTATTATCATCTATAATGAGGGATAATAGTGAACCACTATAACGCTTCGGTTAAGGATGGTTTGCAGAATAATGATCTTGTACAAGGTCTTTATTCCTGGTGAGACTAGGATTGGAGAGTAATCGATGCAATTAAACGAACAGATGCATAGCTGGAATCACGCGGCTGTTAAAATTCTGGATATACGCCGGATCGTCATGGAGGCAGGGGAGATACAGGAATCCTATTTGCTTCCGGCAAACGCTTTTATATACAGCATTCGGGGTGCAGCACAACTTATATTGGATGGGAAAACACACGAAGCACAGCGATTCTGTATTCTGCATAGTGGTAAAGGGTCATCACTGGATATTCGGGTGAGCGAAAAGTTTGAATATTATTTGCTGTTCTACAGAGCATTCCTTGCGTTCCCAACTCATCGTAAAACATGGAGGTTATCACAACCTCCTCAGGTTCAGGTTGCTCCGTTCTCTTTGCAATATGGGTTTACGCCGAGCAATCCTCTTGCTATATTACGCTATTTTGGTGAACTGGAGAAAGCATGGGATCAGGCGAGCAGATTGGACTTGCTGCAAGTGAAAAGTTTGTTCTACCAATTCATTCATGAGCTGTTGTTTCAATTGGCAGAGCAGGAGGTCAGGACAGTGCTTCCAGACCCTATTGAGCAATCACTTCGCTACATTCAGCAACATTATAGGGAACAGGTGACTTTGGATTTTTTGGCTGAACAATTCAACTACAGCTCCCGTCATTTATCTATGCAGTTTAAACGAAAGACAGGACACAGCCCGATTGATTATCTCATTCAAACGAGACTGACCAAGGCCAAGAATCTGCTTGTGCGATCCGATGCAACCCTGCGCGAAATCGCGGCAGAAGTGGGATACACGGATGTGTATTATTTCAGCCGCATTTTCAAAAAACATGTGGGCCTATCTCCCACACTCTATCAGCGGAAAATAAGAGACCAGACCCTGGCAGAGGATCATCCATTACAATTCTCCGAATCGTCCATTGGCTGGAGATGGAAGCGAGGATATATTGATTATGAGAATCATTATCAATATATAGACGGAGGGTCTACATCAATGAAAAGAAGAAAAGCAAGCTCCAGCATGATTTTGGTTGCACTTTTAAGCATCACAATGCTTTTATCGGCATGCTCCGCTGGCACTGCAACAACAGCAGCTACGGGTGAAGGAACGAATACGAATTCATCTACGAGCACAGCCACATCTTCATCATCAGAATCAGGTAATCAAACGAACAATGAAAATGGAACACGCACGATCTCCACGGTTAAAGGTGATGTTGTTGTTCCGGCAAATCCTAAACGGGTGGTTGTACTTTATCTTCAAGGAGATGTTGTAGCGCTAGGAATTAAGCCTATTGCGACGTCTGACGTTTTTGATGGGGCTGCATATAAGAATGAGCTTGAAGGTGTAAATTCACTGGGCACCTGGTTTGAACCAAACCCTGAGGCTGTCATTGATCTGGACCCGGATTTGATCATTGTTCCCTCAGAAGAGACTTACACGCTATTGAAAGATATTGCACCAACGGTGTATGTCCCATATGAGAAAATGACAACGGAAGAAAGACTTCAGAGTATCGCTAGCATTTTCGGCAAAGAACAGGAAGCAGACGTTTTAATCGACAATCTTAACAGTAAAGTTGAAGAGAGCAAGAAAACACTTGCTGATGCAGGCATACTGGACAAAACGGCCTCCATCGTCGAGGGTGGACTGAAAGAGATGGTCATTGTAGAAAGTAAGCAGTACGGCCGAGGATCTCAGGCTATATACGAGTACTTGGAAATGAAAGCACCTGAAGCGGTCCAGAAAAAAATTGACGTCGTTTCCGACGCGGCAGGTTCGACCTTGTCCATGGAAGTTCTTCCTGAATATATGGGAGACTACGTATTTCGTTCAGTATATGAAGGCGCAGATAACCTTAACGATAACCCAATCTGGAATAGCATACCCGCTATCAAAGAAGGCCGTCTAATCGAAATTGACTTTGATTTCTTCTATTACTCGGATATCTATTCTATCAACAAGCAAATCGATTTCGTTGTCGAGCATCTATTGGCAGCTTCCAAAGTTAAGTAATCAACAAATAAATAACCGATAGTAGTTTTGTATAAGAAATGTTTGAATTTTAGCCATTGTAATTTGATAAGTTTCCCATTAGACTAGGAAAAGAGTGATAATGAGAATCGATATCAAATAGTCGAGTGCTTTGGACCGAACTGATGGAGGTAACTACATGGATCAGCATTTGGAATTATATGATGTAACAATTATCGGCGGGGGGCCTGCCGGCATGTATTCTGCATTTTACAGCGGGATGCGTGATATGAAGACCAAGTTGATTGAGGCGCGGGATAGATTGGGTGGTCGCATGCTCTTTTATCCAGAGAAAATGATCTGGGACGTTGGCGGCGTCACTCCAATTCTGTGTGAAAATTTGATTAAACAGCTGGAAGAACAGGCGAGAACATTTGAGCCAACGATTGTGTTTGAACAGCAAATTGAAGGATTCGAGCGTCAGCCTGATGGCACGATTCTGCTGACATCGAGTACAGGAGAACAACACTGGACACGTACCGTCATATTGGCGATCGGGTATGGTATATATAAAATGGCGAAGCTGGAGCTTGAAGGCGCTGACCGTTATGAGGTTACCAATCTTCACTATACAGTACAGGAGCTGGAGCCTTTCCGTGGCAAACGGGTACTGATCTCTGGTGGGGGTGACTCCGCTGTAGATTGGGCCAATGAGCTTGAAGCACTGGCAGAACAAGTGACGGTAGTGCATCGTCGTGACCGTTTTGGTGGATTGGAGCGTAATGTACTGCGGATGAGAGAATCCTCAGTAGATATTCGTACACCATACGCCGTTGATACCCTACATAGTCAAAGTGGGGAGATCATCGAACAGGTGACGATATCCCATGTTGAGACAGGTGAGAGTGAAGTCCTTGATGTGGATGCGATTATCGTTAACCACGGCATGAAGAGTGATTTTGGCCCGATCCGGGATTGGGGACTTGATCTTGGTGAATGGCATGTCACTACAACAGAGAAGCTGCAAACAAATATTCCAGGCGTCTTCGCTGCAGGAGACTTTGTAGATTACGGAAGTAAACTGTATCTGATTGCTGGTACATTTACGGATGCTGCCCTCGCGGTAAACAGTGCAAAACTGTATATGGATCCTGAGGCGGATAAAGTTGCCTATGTGTCTTCCCATAACAGCCGTTTCAAGGAGAAAAATAAAGCACTTGGTGTTGTGGAAGAATAGAATCTCTTCATATAATTCAACTCCAATTGTTCAAATCAAACGAAGTAGTTCTGGCTAATGCCGGAACTGCTTTTTTTTGTTTCCATTTTCGGTATGAACCTCCTCGAATTGCACAACATAGAACAGGCACCGGAATTGAACATGCATCATCAACTGTCTATAATGAGCCTTAGAAGTGAGGAGAAACATCAAGAAACGTCAAACAGATTAGAGTGGAGTGCACAATATGAAAAAAGAATCTCAACGTATATCCACATTTATTCATCGGTGGTTCAAAGGCCCTGAGAAAAAACGGATCAAATGGTCGGAAGTCTATCTCGCTGTTGCTGGAAAAATGCATCGACTATTGGTGGAGGGCCGGCGCGCACGTTCAGCGGCCAGAAGACTGCATCAGGATTTGCCCATTACCGCTTTAGGCCAGATGAAGCTGGAGCCGGGAGATATTTTATATACGCCAAGTTCAGAATCAACTTATTACGCTGGGCATATGGGGATTATTGGACTCGACGGTAAAGTGTATCACGTACACCCTTATGGACCTGTGTTTGCCGATTCCTTGGATTGGTACATCACCCGCTTTTATGAGGGAGATCGTTTCATTGTGTTTCGTTCCCATTTCAATCAGGCTGGTGTGAAGGCAGCGCAGTGGGTACAGGATCATTACAAGCAGGTGAAATTTTACCGATTGCAGACAAATCTGCGCAGCATTGAACGAAACTATTGTTCCAAGTTTATATATCAGGCGTACCAATTTACAACTGGACTTGATCTGTGGAGTCGAAAGTTTGTGAAGTTGAATCAGGGATATATCTATCCGTTTCGAATTGAGCGCTCACCTGAGCTGGAGGTTCTTGGAACGTTTTATAAATAAGGCAAGTTAACCGACGGAAGTTCCTTTCTCCTACAAGAGGTTTGAGGCAGGTTCTGTCGGTTTTTTTTGTATGTGTAGAGATCAAAAACAGGAAAAAGGCTCAAAACGTCGAATAGATTATGAGATAGGCATGCACAACTTGGAGTCGTATACATAACCAATGCAGGATCAATTTTTGCCCAAGCATAAGCAATTTACCCCTTAGAAGGCAAACAAGGAAGAGAGAGAAAGAGATGAAATGGCTGAACTTTGTACGCAGGTTCAAATCAAACTCAAACGTAGTAAACCTATCCGATTACACTCCTAGGAAGGAAAGGAGGCAATATTGTTCCATCTGTAGTAAAAAAGTGAAGTCCATCGTGCATTATGCGACTTCCCAGGGAAATGTTGCAGGTGTATGCAGTTCTTGTAAATCAGTGGCGGAACATCGAGGAATGTTACCCATTTAATAAGGAAGAGATACGCTCAGGAAATAACATTGCTTTGATTTATGAGCGTTTTTGTAGTACATTAGCAAATGTATTCGAAGGAGGATTCTAATGTACTCAGGTAGACAAGACGATACTTTATACATCATGACCTACACCTTAAACAGCGGTATCAAGGGTACGGTTCCACTGTCAAATAAGCAGATTATTGAGTGGCTGGATTGCTACAGAAATGAGAAGCGCTTCGTGACCGAAATCGGCAAGGAGTTTTTTGGATTGAATGCAGGATTGGTAGCAGATTTTAAAGTTCAGAATCATTTATCGGATTATCAGCAGACAATTATGCCTACACAGCAGCAGGATAACATGGAACGCTTGTCCAGCGCATATAAATCAACCGAGTTATTAATGAAGATTGATTGTAAATGTGGCACGGCATATGTTACGGAATCTCCATATAAGCGCACCAAATGGTATTGCACCAAGTGCAAAGAGATTGTATTTTTGGATGCCAAAAAAGGAATGGTAGAAACGTCGCGTGGCGACGCTTACTACATGACCAACAAATATTTTGTTTCCCGGGACTAGCGGGAGATGACGAATGGAAAGCATCGCTGTGAGGCGGTGCTTTTTTGTGTGCACAGAAAGAGCGCGTGACCGAGATATGGAGAAGTATATTAAGGGCATGCTGGTAAAAAGGAGTTATAATAAAAAAAGCCCACAGGGGCTTTTTTTGAAATCTCAGGAAACCTGTAGCAGCAGATACCGCCGATCAGAACCTATAGATTGATTATTGAATAACTAAGTCAGCTCAGCATTCAACTTTGTGAGGAGGAATGAAGCAGCAGCGACAGCGCGGCTCATAAGCTTCTGAATCGCCAATCATGACGACTGGTCCAAGCGTTACAGGCTCTCCATTAACGATACGCTGGGTGAAAGCCGCATCCGGGCTTCCGCATACGGCACAGAATGCCGACAGTTTCTCAATGTCATCAGCCATGGCGAGCAAACCGCCTACATATCCGAATTCCTTGCCACGGTAATCCATATTCAGTCCATCCACAATGACATGTTTGCCACAGTAGGCTAGCTCGGAGACCAGTTCCATGATGGCACTGCTGAAAAATTGCACTTCATCAAATGCAACAACATCAGCATCTTTGGTCTGAGTCAGGATCATTTCTACGGATTCCGGGGTCAATTGCCGGGGAATGGAATGGGCAGGCAGACGATAGCCGATACGGCTAACGATCTCGTCTTGGGCAAACCGATCATCTTCGGCAGGTTTGTAAGCAACGACCTTTTTACGGCCAAATTGAATTAATTTCTGACAACGGCGAATGAGTTCACCGGATTTTTCACTAAACATAGGTCCTGTAATTACGGTAATTCGTCCTGTTTGCACAGTTCTGCTACTCCTCTCACATGCGGGATTCAACAAAAAAAAGCGACCATTACAGAGTACCACAAAATCTTTAGTAAGAGCCAGAACTAATCTAAGCAGCTTTGTGTTACTATATGGATTGTTAAGCTGTTGGTTACGGCAGTGTAGTGCATAAGCCAGGAGCGATTGAAAAGAGGTGTTAACGATGAGTGAAGCATTATCCGAATTACAAGAGCGATATGAACGTTTGAAAGGGCAGTCAGTCCTTGACGAAGCTACGCAGGCGTTGTTTGCAGACTTGTTCGCTGAAGCGGAGCGGCTGCAAGCCAGTAATCTGACGTTGCGCAGAACGATTCTGAAGTCCTCTTCCAAAGAGTCGCGCATGTCTACCAAGCTGCGGGATGCATTATACGAATAACCCGGAGATTACTCCGGGTTCTCTTCTGTCTGCAATTTGCGGGGAAATAGAATACCTGCTGTAATTCTGGCAATCATGGCGAAGGTGAGCCCGATACCTGCAAACATATAGATGACCGTAAATGCCTTGCCGAATCCGGTCGATGGTACAAAATCCGGATGTCCCACCGTTGTTAGAGTTACTGCGCAGAAGTAGAGGGCATCAATCCAGTGCAGACCTTCAACACGAGTATAGAATAACGTGCCCGAGAGAAGTGTCGCCGCAGTTAATACAAACAGAGCCAGGAACTTCTGGTCCTTGAAGGCATGGAAAATGCCTTTAAGCAATCTTTTTAGTGTAATGATAAACGAGACCATGTTGATCCATCCTGTCTATGGAAGAGTGGGCATTGTGCATATTCAAGATACTAACTCTGAATTTATGCAAAATACCTGTTTGAATAAATAAGCATTATACCTGATCAAGTAACGCATATAAAGGCAGATGTAAGGTTGGGATGTTGAAATGTTGCGGAGCCAGAAGAAATGACAAAAAGCCCGGACTCAGGAAGTCGTACCGGGCGTCTCTGCTTTGTCGGCTGATGGTGTGTTTTTTGAACGAAAACGGGGTCCTACATAATTACGCTTGCGGTCACGGAACAGAATCCAGCCTCCCAGAAAACTCATGCCTGCGGCGAACAGGACAAGTCCTCCACCAAAGGAGAGCCATTGAAAACCTGGTGAGATCTGCTCGTTCCCATGCTCGGCATAATACAGGAAAAGGGCGTCCTTCATCATTAGAAAACCCTTCATTGCCATTAACCCGGGAATGACCAGAACAATAATCGCCACAAATCGTGCAAAGATCAGTCTAGTATTCATCACCATTAAACTCCTTCTGCCTGAGGTTGACGTAAAATAAAGGTTGCGCTTACAGGTCATACCTGATTCCATCATAGCTTGGTTTTCAGAAGCTGTCCATGCGTTTCAGGGTCAAATTTTGAGTTGACTGCTCAAGGGGAGTACAATGGAATACAGATAACGTCTATGAGAAAGAGAATCATTTGAATCATCATCTTACAAATATATTGAAATTGTATTGAAATTATATGGATAGAGGAGAACATTAAAGATGCCAATTACATGTGATGTTGCCATTCTTGGAGGAGGAACGGGAGGGTACGTTGCTGCCATCCGTGCCGCACAGTTAGGAAAACAGGTTGTTATTATCGAGAAGGATAAGCTAGGGGGCACCTGTCTGCATCGTGGCTGTATTCCGAGCAAGGCGTTGCTGCGAAGTGCGGAAGTGTACGCTGAGATACAAGAGAGCGAAATGTATGGGATTGAAACTGCTGGAGCAACACTTGTATTTCCGAAGGTTCAGGCGCGCAAGGATGCAATTGTGGAGCAGCTTCATCAAGGTGTGCAGTATTTAATGAAAAAAAATAAAATTCAGGTCGTACACGCTAAAGGGCGCGTAATCGGACCTTCCATTTTCTCCCCTCAGAGCGGTGCTTTGGCTGTCGAGTTTGAAGATGGCGAGATGGATACGGTTGTGCCAACCAACCTCATTATTGCTACCGGGTCTCGCCCACGGGTACTGCCAGGTCTTGAGCCAGACGGCCGATACATCATGAGCAGTGATGAGGCTTTGCGAATGGATGAATTACCAGCATCTCTGATCATTGTTGGTGGTGGCGTAATTGGCCTCGAATGGGCCTCCATGCTGAATGATTTTGGCGTCGAAATTACAGTTGTTGAAGCTGCTGCTCATGTATTGCCAGCAGAGGATGAAGATGTAGCCAAGGAAATGCAGAGATTGCTTGGGAAACGCGGTGTTCGCTTCCTAACAGGCGCTAGCGTTCTGACAGAGACATATAGCATACAGAAAGACGGTATTCAGATTGATGTCAAGCTGGGGGACGAGAAGCAAGAGACCCTGAAAGCGGACAAGATGCTGGTGTCGGTTGGTCGCCAGGCCAATGTCGAAAATATCGGACTCGAAAATACAGATATCAAACTCGAACGCGGGTTTATTGCCGTGAATCAACATCTTCAAACGGGTGAGGGACACATTTATGCAATCGGCGATGTCATCGGCGGATTACAGCTAGCACATGCAGCGAGTCATGAAGGCATTTTGGCAGTGAATCATCTGGCGGGTGAAACGGTACATGCCGTCGAATCACATCGAATCCCGCGCTGTGTCTATACTCGTCCGGAAGCAGCGAGTATCGGATTCACGGAGCGCGAGGCCAAAGAGCGTGGTTATGAAGTGAAGACAGGCAAGTTCCCGTTCCAGGCGATTGGAAAATCTTTGGTTCATGGAAGTCGGGATGGATTCGTGAAGGTAATCGCGGATGCTAAGACGAATGATATATTGGGAGTACATATGATCGGTACCCATGTGACGGAACTGATCGCTGAAGCCTCTTTGGCTCAAATGCTGGATGCCACACCTTGGGAAGTGGGACAGACGATCCATCCTCACCCTACTTTATCGGAAATCATGGGTGAAGCCATGTTGGCAGTAGACGGAAAATCGATTGGAATGTAAGCCGGACAGGCTTATGAGAAAGGTCCTTTCCTTTTTTGGGTAAATGGGATTATAATAAGGTTAAGCCAAGTCTTAGTACCAGGTTATAAGATCGGGTAGTAAGACGGGCATAGGCTCTGATTAAAAGGAGGTACCTCATATGAGTTCAAAAGGTACTGCAGACGCGGTCCATCGGCATGAACAGCTGGGACTTAGCGATGGTGAAGTATTGGATATGTACAAATACATGCTGCTCGCACGCAAGTTTGACGAGCGTTGCTTGCTCTTACAGCGGGCCGGCAAAATTAACTTTCACGTATCCGGTGTAGGACAGGAAGCTGCGCAAGTAGGCGCTGCATTCGGTCTGGACCGGGATCACGATTATTATTTACCGTATTACCGCGATTATGGCTTTGTACTGGCGGTCGGCATGACTCCACGTGAGCTGATGCTGTCTGCTTTTGCGAAGGCGGAAGATCCGAATAGTGGCGGCCGGCAAATGCCGGGTCACTTCGGTCACAAAAAGCTGCGGATTGTAACGGGCTCCAGTCCAGTTACGACACAGGTTCCGCACGCTGTAGGGTTTGCATTGGCTGCCAAAATGAAGAAGGAAGAGTTCGTTTCTTTTGTAACTTTTGGTGAAGGGTCAAGCAACCAAGGAGATTTCCACGAAGGTGCCAATTTCGCAGGTGTTCATAAACTTCCTGTGATCATTATGTGTGAGAACAATCAGTATGCCATCTCGGTGCCAATTCACAAGCAGCTGAGTGGGAAAATATCGGATCGTGCACTAGGTTACGGGTTCCCGGGACTGCGTGTAGACGGAAACGATGCGCTGGAAGTATATGGTGCAGTCAAAGAAGCTCGTCGCCGCGCAATCGCTGGTGAAGGACCTACACTTATTGAAGCGATGATGTATCGGTTGTCTCCACACTCCACTTCCGACAATGATCTGGCATACCGGACCAAGGAAGAGGTTGAAGAGAATTGGAAGAAGGACGGCGTGCTTCGCATGAAGAACTATCTGATCGATTGCGGCATCTGGGACGAAGCCCGGGATGCGGATCTGGCTTCCCAGCTTGCGCTGGAAATGAAAGAAGCGACTGAATACGCAGACAACGCGCCATATCCGAAACCTGAGGACACTCTGACGCACGTTTATGCGGACAGCGAAGAAGGGGGACGGTAAGTATGGCGGTTATGGAATATATTGATGCAATCCGTCTCGCGATGAAAGAAGAGATGGAGCGGGATGAAAATGTCTTTATCCTTGGTGAAGATGTCGGGGTTAAAGGCGGTGTGTTCACTACAACCAAAGGGTTGCAGGATCAGTTCGGCGAAAT
Source organism: Paenibacillus sp. LK1 (assembly GCF_002750415.1). NCBI lineage: Bacteria > Bacillati > Bacillota > Bacilli > Caryophanales > Paenibacillaceae > Paenibacillus > Paenibacillus sp. LK1. The sequence continues at coordinate 86,307 of NZ_PEII01000010.1, read as the reverse complement.
GCGTGTCATGGACACACCTTTGTCCGAATCAGCGATTGCAGGTGTAGCTATTGGCGCTGCGATGTACGGTATGAAACCTATTGCCGAGATGCAATATTCGGATTTCATGCTGCCTGCAACAAATCAGATTATTAGTGAAGCGGCCAAAATTCGCTATCGCTCCAACAATGACTGGAGTTGCCCGATTGTTATTCGTGCGCCAATTGGCGGCGGTATTTTTGGTGGGCTGTATCACTCCCAATGTCCGGAATCGATCTTTTTTGGCACACCAGGTCTGAAAATTATAGCTCCATACTCGGCATACGATGCGAAGGGACTGCTCAAAGCAGCCATTCGCGACCCGGACCCGGTTCTCTTTTTTGAAAATAAAAAATGTTACAAGCTGATCAAGGAAGATGTGCCGGAAGATGATTACATCGTTCCAATTGGTAAAGCCAACGTGCTTCGCGAAGGAGCAGATATTACAGTTATCGGGTATAGCCAGCCACTTCATTTTGTCATGCAGGCTGCCGAAGAGCTGGAGCGTGAGGAAGGCATTACTGCCCATGTACTGGATCTGCGCACATTGCAGCCACTTGATCGCGAAGCCATCATTGCATCCGCTCGTCTGACTGGCAAAGTGCTGATTGTGCATGAAGACAATAAAACTGGTGGTGTAGGAGCGGAAGTTGCGGCTATCATCAGTGAAGAATGTCTGTTCGAGCTGGATGCGCCGATTCAGCGTCTCTGCGGACCGGATGTACCGGCAATGCCGATTAGCCCAACATTGGAGAAATTCTATATGCTGAGCAAGGATAAAGCCAAGGAAGCGATGCGTACACTCGCCGAGTATTAAGTCGTGTAGTGAGATAGTTTAAAAGCAAAGTTTGGAGTGATATAACCAATGAGTATGAAATGGATCGAGGTCATTATGCCGCAGCTGGCGGAATCGCTGGTCTCGGCTACCATTGCCAAATGGTTGAAAAAACCGGGTGACCGGGTTGAACAATACGAACCGATCTGTGAAGTAATTACGGATAAAGTCAATGCAGAGATTCCATCAACCGTTGATGGAATTATGGGTGATTTGTTGGTCGAGGAAGGTACGACCATTGCGGTTGGCGAAGCCATCTGCCGCATGCAGGTAGCTGCTTCTGATGCGGAAGCAGCAGAACAAGTAACCCAAGCTTCGCAGCAACAGAATGGTGATCATGTTCATGCACAACAAAGTGCGAACTACGTACCTGCTGCTGGTGCAGCGAGTACAACAGGTCATGATCCCAATCAGCCGATGCGTAACCGCTATTCTCCTGCGGTTCAATCCCTTGCAGCTGAACATGGTCTGAACTTGCAGAGCATTCAGGGCACTGGAGCAGGTGGACGGATTACACGTAAGGATGTACTGGCTGTCATTGCACAGGGTGGAAACGCGGGCGCAACGTCTGCACAGTCTTCTACTGTAGCAGGACAGCAGGTCTCTTCAGCAGCACCTTCAGGTTCTCCTTTCAGCGGATTGAATCGGGGGAATGCAGACTTGGGCGCATCTGCCGGAGAAACAGTTCCAGCAGCTGACGCAGGCGTTCCTGTGAGACATTCCGGTATACATCTGACCGAAAGTCCGAAAATTCCGCAAATCGAAGTAGAGGGTGGCGGACAGGGAAGATCCGAATACTTCATCGACGTTACTCCAGTTCGTAATGCCATTGCTCGTAATATGCGTCAAAGCGTATCGGAAATTCCTCATGCGTGGACGATGATTGAAGTGGATGTGACGAATCTGGTGATGCTGCGCAACAAACTCAAGGATGAGTTCAAGCGCAAAGAAGGTATTAACCTGACGTATCTGTCCTTTATGATGAAGGGTGTCGTCAATGCCATTAAAGACTACCCAATCATGAACTCCGTCTGGGCTGTTGACAAAATTATTGTCAAACGGGATATCAACCTGTCGATGGCAGTGGGTACAGAAGACTCTGTACTTACACCTGTAATTAAACATGCTGATCAGCGCAACATCGCTGGCCTAGCTCGTGAAATTGATGAGCTGGCACGCAAAACTCGTGAAGGCACGTTGAAGCTGGACCATATGCAGGGCGGAACATTCACGGTTAACAATACCGGATCATTTGGGTCTATTCTGTCACAACCTATCATTAACTACCCGCAGGCAGCGATTCTTACCTTTGAGTCGATCGTCAAGAAACCTGTGGTCATTAATGACATGATTGCTGTCCGTTCCATGGCGAACCTTTGTCTCTCCCTGGACCATCGTATTCTGGATGGAGTCATTAGCGGACGGTTCCTGCAACGTGTAAAAGAGAATCTTGAAGGATACACCATGGAATCGAACGTGTATTAAGAGAGAGCAAGTGCATCATTTCAATGAGTTACAAATGATGCCAAGCGCTGAATAGATGGATAATGGGAAAGTGTATGTGCCAATGGCCGTGCACTTTTCCCGTTTTCTTCAATAGAATGCTCATCATTATACAATGAACATTGAAACAGAAGGGTGTGGGGGAATCATGAGCAAGCCGCTGGATGTTATGTACATACCGATGCTTGATTATGAAGAGGCTTGGAACCGCCAGAAAGCGATTGTGCAGCAACTGGATGAGGGAGAAGGAGCGGAACAGATGCTGTTGCTCCAGCATCCGCCGACGTATACGATCGGTTCACAGAATCACCCGGAGCACCTGCTTCTCAGTGAAGACGAACTGCGGGAGCAAGGCATCTCCTTGTTTCAAATTGACCGTGGCGGTGATATTACTTATCATGGCCCTGGCCAGTTGGTAGGTTACCCGTTACTTGTTCTTGGGCGGGATGAAGCCTTGGATTTGCATGGCTATTTACGTTGTCTGGAGCAGATGATTATTGATTATTTGGCTGATCAGGGTATTGAAGCGGGACGTAAAGAGTCTTACACAGGTGTATGGATCGGAGATTTAAAAATTGCCGCCATCGGTGTAAAGTTCAATCGGTGTAAACATCGGCGCGGCTTCGTGACGAGTCACGGATTTGCTTTTAATATCACCTCGGGAATTCAGCACGCAGGCTTTCAGGGTATTGTTCCTTGCGGGATTGAGCAGTATGGTGTGACCTCGTTGGAGGATATTACAGCCAAGACCTACACTGTAGAACAGGTTGCGCACGATATCGTTCCATATTTTAATCGGATTTTCCCGTATGAGATTGCCTGGATTACAGAAAAAGAAGCCCTTCCCCGTCTGTAAATCAGACAGTCAAAGGCTTCAGGTTTCTATCCGAACAATAAAGGTTCGAGCGCAATGAAAAGGGTGGACCCAATCATGGCGAGCAGCATGAGATAGATAATGATGCGGAACCATTTCTTTTTTTGCATGATGAGAGAACTCCTTTCAACAAATAAATAAACTGACCATAGTAATTGTATTGTACCGTATCGAAGAAAGGTAGGAAAGTCCTATGATAAAACAGCAACGTGTTATTGATCATTTTATGGAACTGGTGCAGATTGATAGTGAAACAACCCATGAACAAAATATATCAAAAGTGTTAAAAGAACAGTTTACTCAGCTGGGCCTCAGTGTATATGAGGACGACACCATGGAGAAAACTGGACATGGCGCTGGTAATCTCGTGGTTACCTGGGAAGCCGAGAATACTGAAGAAGCAGCACCAATCTTTTTCACATGTCATATGGATACCGTAACGCCTGGACAAGGAATTAAACCTGAGCTGGGTGAAGACGGTTGGATTCGCAGTGATGGCACGACAATTCTGGGTGCAGATGACAAGGCGGGGATTGCCGCTTTGTTTGAAGCGATTCGAGCTATTCAAGAGAACAACCTTCCACATGGAAAAATTCAATTTGTGATTACCGTAGGTGAAGAGTCGGGTCTGGTTGGTGCACGTGCAATGAATCCGAAGGATATTGAAGCCGAGTTCGGTTATGCCCTGGATTCCAACGGAGCCGTGGGTACAATCTGTGTGGCTGCTCCGGCCAGAGCGGAAATTCAGATGAAGATCTATGGGAAATCCGCACATGCGGGTGTGAATCCGGAAGACGGCATCAGTGCCATTCAAGTGGCGGCCAAAGCAATTGCAGCGATGAAGCTGGGACGAATTGATGATGAGACTACAGCGAACATCGGCAAATTCCAGGGTGGATCAGCACTAAACGTCGTCTGCGATTTTGTGCAGATTGAGGCTGAGGCCCGCAGTATTGTGCAGGAGAAGGTAGAACTTCAAGTGGCCCAGATGCGTGAAGCTTTGGAAACGACATGCCGCAAATATGGTGCAACCGCTGAATTCCGCAGTGAGATCCTGTATCCTGCATTTGGCTTCCATGATGAACACGAGGTTGTTCAGCTTGCACAGCGTGCCATTCGGAGCCTGGGGCTGGAGACTAGCACGTTTGCATCCGGTGGTGGCAGTGATGCCAACATCTTCAATGGGTTCAACATACCTACGGTCAACCTGGCTGTAGGCTATGAGGACATCCATACGACGAAAGAACGCATCCGCGCCGAGGATATTGTGAAACTATCTGAAGTGGTTGTGGCTATTATTCAGGAAACGGCTGCAAGTAAAAAGTAATCCAAAAAGACTGAGGGTGAAACTCCCCCATGCTTCAACTGAAAAGTCCGAATCCGGTACAAACCGAGTTCGGACTTTTTGGCAAAACCATGTTATATTTCATGGGTATTGCAGACCAAGAACAGTATCATTTACGTCCAGCGAGCATATCGATTAATTTGGCATCTGGACCCCACTCACGCATCCATTGTCTGAGTATGAGCTGGACTTGTCTGGCTTGTCCGACCACGTGTACGGATTGCGGTGTTAAATAACTGTTCATTGGTTGTCCCCCTAATTTGCTATATTTGTTTGAAATCGCTATAAGCTCACCATATGCCAAAAAACAGAGGTTTATACGTATAAAGAGAATCAAAATTCGAAGAAGTGGAGTTGAAGAACAGATGAACCCAACCAATCATAAGCATCCTGCCAATCCAAAACTTGACGAAGAGACCATATCGACAAAGCCCATCTTCGAGGGCAAAGTCATATCCCTTCAAGTCGACACAGTCAAGCTGCCTAACGGTCAGACTGCTACCCGTGAGATCATCCGTCATCCTGGAGCGGTGGCTGTCCTCGCGCTGAATGGAGATCGTATGCTCGTCGTTGATCAGTATCGTCAGGCCATGGGACGTACCGAAGTCGAGATTCCGGCAGGCAAACTGGACCCAGGAGAAGAACCTGAAGTGGCAGCAGCGCGTGAATTGCGCGAAGAAACCGGTTATGTAGCCAAATCACTGCGGCATCTGCGTTCATTTTACACTTCGCCAGGATTTGCGGATGAGATCATCCATTTGTATATCGCGGAGGAGCTCGAAGCAGGGGAGATGGCTTTAGACGAAGATGAATTTCTTGAAGTATCCGAGATTACAATTGAAGAGGCTTATCAGTTGATGGATCAGAATCGGATCAGTGATGCCAAAACGATGCTGGCTGTGTATGCATGGGATCTTTACAGAACAACAGGACGGTTTTAATGATGAATGAGCAACAGGTAGCGTCTGCAGGGTGGGAGCCTTGTTATGCAGACCTCCATATTCACATTGGACGAACTTCGCGCGGAGAAGCTGTTAAAATCAGTGGCAGCCGTGATCTGACCTTCGAGAACATTGCTAGAGAAGCCTCGGATCGCAAAGGAATTCATCTACTCGGTGTCATTGATTGTCACTCTCCGGTTGTACAGATGGACATCGAACAGTTGCTTGAGAACGGCACGATGTCCGAGCTTGAGGGAGGGGGCATTGCGTATCAGGACACAGCCATCCTGCTGGGTACAGAAATAGAGCTGCGCGAGCCGGGGATGCGGGAGTTCCATATGCTGGCTTACTTCCGTGATCTGAAAACCATGAAGTCCTTCACGGACTGGATGAAACGTTATATGAAAAATGTAAACCTGAGTTCACAGCGGGTATATGTACCCGCGCTTGAGATGCAGGCCGAGATAAAGGCGCGTGGTGGGCTTATTGTGCCAGCGCATGCGTTTACCCCGCATAAAGGCATATATGGCAGCACAGCCCCTCGTATGGCTGATGTGCTGGATACGAGTCTGATCGATGCCGTTGAGCTCGGGCTAAGCTCTGATTCTTCCATGGCCAGTTATATTCGGGAACTGGATCAGGTCCCCTTTCTGACCAACTCGGATGCTCATTCTCTGGGCAAGATTGGACGAGAGTACAATGAGTTGCAACTCGCAAAGCCTTCCTTTGACGAATTTAGTATGGCACTTAAAGGACAAGCAGATAGAAACATTACAGCCAATTACGGTTTGAATCCAAGACTCGGCAAATACCATCGTACCTATTGTGCATCCTGCGGTAGCATTATGGACGAGCATGCGATGTCGGCGGAACGTTGTCCATATTGTGGTAGTTTGAAGCTTGTGCAGGGTGTACTCGATCGTATAATGGCAATCGCTGATCGGGAGAGTCCGCATGTTCCAGCAAACCGACCTGCTTATCACTATCAGGTACCTTTGGAATTTATCCCGGGTTTGGGAAAAGCCAAACTGCGCCAGCTGCTGGACCGCTTTGGTACGGAAATGAACGTATTACATCGTACAAGCGAGGATGAACTTGCAGAGGTCGTTGGACCAGTTCTTGCAGGTCTTATCGTTGCTGCGCGGAATGGTCAACTGGAATTGTCATCTGGTGGTGGGGGCACTTACGGAAAGGTGTCCAGCAAGGAAAGTTCAGAGTAGAGAAGTTTGCGGTAGGGTCATAAAGTGAAGTTAGCATCATTGGTACGGGAATGGCATTTTGTCATGAAGAAGAAATTGGAATCTGGACAAGAAGTCATACGTGTGCATTCCGGTTCATAAGAATGACTATGAGGATTTCACTCGACATCCTTGCAGCATGATAACCGGAAAGGGGACTCGTACCTGTATGCGTTCTGCCTACTTCACATTCAAAGGCCAAACCTCTTTATATGTATTCGTGGCTGTCTTGTTTCTGGTGGGTGTCATTTTTGGCGCCCTGATGGTTAATGCCCTATCCCTTGAACAACGCCAGGATTTGGAGGGATACCTCGGTAACTTCTTCATGACGGTACAGCACAGCGGACAGGTGATTGAGACCGGAACCTATTGGGACATTGCCATGCTTCATCTAAAGTGGGTTGGCCTGATCTTCATTCTGGGTTTATCGGTCATCGGCCTGCCGGGCATATTGGTTCTGGATTTTCTGAAAGGAGTGCTCATTGGTTTTACAGTGGGTTACCTTGTCGGACAGTATTCATGGAAAGGGCTGTTATTTGCCCTGGTTTCCGTTGCGCCTCATAATTTATTCGTGATTCCGGTACTGCTCATTTGCAGTGTGTCGGCCATGACCTTTTCCTTATACATTATTCGGAACCGTGTTCTGATGCAGCGGACGCCAGGTCGTCAGAAGCCTTTTGCTTCATATATGGTGTTAACTCTCGTTATGGCAGCACTGCTGCTAGGGGTTGCGTCATTTGAAACATGGGTTACACCTGCGATGATGCGCTGGGTCACACCGATGCTACTACCAGCTTAGCTTTGCGCGTGATAGTGTAAAATGTTGACTTTAATTATGTACTCCCCCTATAATGAAAGAAGTGGGTTAAGTTGCAGTGTGCAGTGATTTCCTAGGGGGAGGGAGAAAATGGAAGCACGGATCGATAAAATTAAGCAGCAACTACAGTCCCAAGGATATAAATTAACGCCCCAGCGGGAAGCCACCGTAAGAGTACTTCTTGAGAATGAAGAAGATCATCTGAGCGCAGAAGACGTATTCATGCTCGTGAAAGAAAAGGCTCCCGAAATCGGTCTGGCAACCGTGTACCGTACCCTCGAACTGCTGAGTGAGCTGCATGTTGTAGAGAAAATCAACTTCGGCGACGGTGTAGCGCGTTATGATCTACGCGGAGATACATCCAAGCATCACCATCATCACTTAATCTGTGTTCAATGCGGAAGTATGGATGAAATACGTGAAGACTGGCTTGGACCGCTTGAAGAGCGACTGGAGCGGGAATTTAACTTTTCGGTAGTAGATCACCGATTGGATTTCCATGGGATTTGTTACCGTTGCAAAGCTAAAAATGACCAGAAGCCCAAAGACGAAGAATAACATAGCATATCTTCAAGCTCTCACCGGCGGTTTTGACGGGAGAGCTTTTTTGGTCCAGCGTGTGATGTGAGGTTTACCCTGAAGGTCATATTCTTGTGTTCGGTAACATACCCTGATTCTAGACGAGTCGGATTCGAACCAGAAAGGGGTACAACCCATGATTATATCGCTGCGGAGAGGACTCCGTTTTATTCGATTTATCGTATTTTTTGCTGCATTAGTTTATCTGTTCTATCATGTCCTGGATTTGTTCAACGGATGGATCTCACCTGTGGACCAATATCAGATGCCAACAGGAAATGCGGTTAAAGTATTTCAGGAAACGGTTTGGCCAAGTAACGGGGAAGGACGTCCTACAATGGCAGAGCGTCTCCGTTTATTTTATTGGTACGGAGAGTAGCTGGACAGCCAGGGATGCAAATACGGAAGCAGGTTGCCCGTGTGGCAGTCCTGTCAGATGAGGAGCGTTGTGCATGAAGCAGACGATACACGCCTATGCCTTATACTTGGAAGAGGATAAAGGGATGTCGAGCAGCACGCTGGAATCGTATCTTCGGGACGTGGACAAGTTCATCGAATTTGCGGATAAAGAATACGGTATCCGGGAAGCGGAGCAGGTGCGCCGGACACATGTTATCCTGTTTGTAGGTCAGCAGAAACAGGCAGGACGTGCGAATGCAACCATTGCCCGCAGCGTCGTATCCCTGCGCTCCTATTTTCATTTTTTGATGCGGCGTGGTGACATATTACAGGACCCTACGTTTGATGTGGAGGCTCCAAAAGCAGACAAGACACCACCGCAGGTGTTAACCATCCAAGAGATCGAATTGCTGCTCGCATCCCCCGATACCCGTTCACCGCAAGGGGTGCGTGACCGGGCCATGCTGGAGCTATTGTATGCGACAGGCATTCGTGTATCTGAACTGATTGCACTGGATGTGCGGGACGTACAGCCAGGCATGCGCTTTATCCGCTGTGGAGGTGCCGGTAAAGAACGAATTTTGCCAATAGGTGCGCCTGCAGCAGAGTGGGCAAGTGTTTATGTGAATGAGTACCGCAACCTGCTAATTAAAAATGATACGGACGAGCAGGCTCTCTTTGTCAACGTATCCGGTAGAAGATTAACCCGGCAGGGCTTCTGGAAGCTGCTCAAAAAAGCAGCGATGGATGCGGGAATATCGGGTGAAATTACACCACATACGCTGCGTCATTCCTTTGCCGCTCACCTGATTGCCAGTGGGGCAGATACCCGCGCGGTGCAGGACATGCTCGGTCATGTGGAGCAGCCTGGGCAACAATATGGACATCATGGCCGCAAAACGATGAAAGAGATTTATGAATCTCATCATCCGCGGGCAAAATAGTTTCTACTTGGATATAAATCTGCAAAAAAAAAGCGGAACAATAGTCTGATTTAGGATAAAATAAATTGAACACATTTAAACGCCGTTATACATAAGCGAATGCATCATTTCAGTGTGTAGTTTTGATTGATGCCATTTGCGGATACAGACGGATCGTTTCAACTCAAGGGGGAACATCTTATGACAGCATTAAACCAACAGATGATTTTGGAAGCGGCATCTTACATCCAAAGCAAAAGTTCCATTAAACCGGAAGTCGGTTTGATTTTAGGTTCAGGACTTGGCATTTTAGCAGAATTGATTGAAGATGGCGTCAGCATCGCCTATCAGGATATTCCGCATTTTCCGGTGTCCACAGTAGAGGGACATGAAGGTGAATTGCTGGTGGGAACCATCAAAGGCCGTCCGGTCGTCATGATGAAAGGTCGTTTCCACATGTACGAAGGATATGGCCCGGAACTTACTGCCTTCCCGGTGCGTGTTATGAAAGAACTGGGTGTAACTTCCTTGCTCGTAACGAACGCTGCAGGTGGAGTGAATACCTCTTATGAGGCTGGTGACCTGATGCTGATCTCGGATCATCTGAATCTCACAGGCAAGAATCCATTAATCGGACCGAATGACTCCGCGCTGGGTGTGCGTTTCCCAGATCTGTCCGAAGCGTACAGCCGCCGTCTGCGTGCGCTCGCGAAGGATACAGCCGCGTCACAAGGTTTTGATGTACGTGAAGGGGTATACGCAGGTATGCTTGGTCCAAACTACGAGACACCAGCTGAGATCGTGATGCTGCGTACGTTGGGTGCGGATGCTGTCGGCATGTCTACCGTTTCTGAGGTTATCGTAGCACGCCACGCCGGCCTGGAAGTGCTCGGTATTTCTTGTATCAGCAACATGGCTGCCGGCATTCTGGACCAGCCGTTGTCGCATGATGAGGTTATGGAGACGACAGAACGTGTTCGTGAATCGTTCCTGGCCCTTGTGCTGGCTGTTATTCCACAAATGTAACTGACCATTAAGAAAAGGCGATCTACCCTAATGTGATTCATTGGGGCAGGTTGCCTTTTTTATTTCCTTAACGGCTGTTCACTCATCCAGTAGTTCAGGCTCGTTTTTTGGTGTTTCACATGGATTACATAAAAAGTTCGGGAAATCATTCTTTACATGGAATAATTTACTTCAATCGGGCCGACAATGATTAGCAGTACATGCATGCATGGAACATGCAGTAAGCAAGTCATTTGAGGAGGTAACCTTAGTGAAGAAACGAATAATGGCATCGTTCATGACCCTTTGTATCCTGCTGTCCCTGATGGCATCAACCGCGCTGGCTGAAGAAACTCCCAAAGCAGCGGGGGGAACAGATTTGGCCCCGTCGGCACGCTCCGCCATTTTGATGGATGCAGATACGGGCACGGTCATTTTTGAGAAAAACAGTCATGATCAGCTGCCTCCGGCGAGCATTACGAAGATTATGACCATGCTGCTCACCATTGAAGCGGTCGATTCTGGCAAGTTGAAGCTGACGGATAAAGTGAGAACGAGTGAATATGCTGCATCCATGGGTGGATCACAGATTTTTCTGGAACCTGGGGAAGAGATGTCGGTCGACGATATGTTAAAAGGGATTGCTATGGCCTCTGGTAATGATGCTTCTGTAGCAATGGCTGAGAAAATTGCTGGCTCAGAGGAAGCCTTTGTACAACTGATGAATGAACGGGCAAAGGAGCTCGGCATGAAGGATACTCATTTTGCCAACTGTAACGGCCTTCCGGTAGATAATCATTATTCTTCCGCGCATGACATTGCGGTCATGAGCCGTGAACTGCTGAAGCATCCCGGAATTACGAAATATACTGGTGCATATCAGGACTACCTTCGTAAAGATAGCGAGAAGCCATTCTGGCTGGTGAATACGAACAAGTTAGTTCGTTTCTACTCCGGTGCGGATGGGTTGAAAACAGGATATACTTCCGAAGCCAAGTTTTGTCTCTCGGCTACAGCGATGAAGGATGGTCTGCGTGTCGTTTCCGTAGTGCTGGGCGAACCCAATACCAAAACACGCAACAGCGAAGTGTCCTCGATGTTTGACTATGCTTTTGGGCAATACACGATGAAACCTCTGTACAAGTCAGGGGACCTGCTGGGCAGTCTGAAAATTGAAAAAGGTGAAGTTGCTGAAGTGCCGCTGAATGCAACACAAAATTATAGTGTGCTGATGCGTAAAGGTGCAAAATCGGATGAGATCCGTCATGAATTGCTGATGGCCAAAGAAGTAAAAGCTCCGGTCAAAGCAGGTCAGAGTGTAGGTAAACTAGTCGTCTACCAGGGCAATGAAGTTATCAAGGAATTCGACATTCAGGCTCCGCAGGATGTGGACAAGGCTGGCTGGTGGAAGCTGTTCAAACGCACAACCTCCAATCTGTTCGATTAAACGGCGATTTATGCAGGTTGCGTACATCCTTTGAACATATTTTGTAGTTAAATAGGGGTTTTCTTCTAGTTTTGTCGGGGGGCAGGAAAAGCCTTCGGGAACGTAGAAATCCTTGTTCAAGACAGGGAGGAGAGTGAGCAAACGTGAACTTGCATGTGGAAATGGAACATCACCGCGGGATTCTGATTGTGCGATTATCCGGGGAGCTGGATCACCATACAGCTGACATGGTACGGATGCAGATGGATGAAGCCATCCAGCGCAGACAATGCGAGCATCTGGTACTCAGCCTGAAAGATCTGCAATTTATGGACAGTTCGGGTCTGGGTGTCATTTTGGGAAGATACAAGCTCATTAAGAATAAAGGCGGCAAGATGGTTGTCTGTGATGTCAATCCGCCAGTGTATCGTTTGCTGGAAATGTCGGGTTTGTTCAAGATTATGCCGATTTACGAAAATGAGGGAACTGCTCTCTCGGGTCTGGAGGTCGTCTCATGAATGAAGGAACGGGGACAAATTTCATGAATCTGCAATTCGCGGCCAAGTCGGAGAACGAATCGTTCGCACGGGTGACGGTTGCTGCCTTCATCTCCCAGCTTGATCCTACGATGGACGAGCTTAGCGATCTGAAGACAGTCATTTCGGAAGCCGTAACGAACAGCATCATCCACGGTTATAACAACAATCCGGAAGGTGTCGTGTCCATTCAAGCCGAGATTCGCGATGACATGATCACCATCATTGTGGAAGACCGCGGTGAAGGCATCGAAGATCTTGAACTGGCCAAACAGCCGTTGTATACGTCCAAACCCGAACTTGAGCGCTCGGGCATGGGCTTCACCATTATGGAAAACTTCATGGATGAATTCGAAGTCAGCAGTGAGCCCGGCAGAGGCACCTCCATCAAGATGAAGAAAAGGATTGAATCCAAGAAAGCATTGTATAATTAGGGGTTGGTGGTCTTATGGATGCTGAAGTGAAACAGTCTTCACAGACCTATTTGGACGATGCCGAGGTCAAACGGCTGATTGCGCTCAGTCAGTCGGGTGACCATGTCGCACGGGATACGCTGGTGAACTGCAACATCAGACTCGTCTGGTCCGTCGTACAACGTTTTATGAACAGGGGATATGAGCCGGAAGATCTGTTCCAGATTGGTTGTATCGGGCTGCTCAAATCGGTGGATAAATTCGATCTCAGTTATGATGTAAAATTCTCCACCTATGCTGTCCCGATGATTATCGGAGAAATTCAGCGCTTCCTGCGGGACGACGGCACCCTTAAGGTCAGTCGTTCACTGAAGGAGATGGCGAATAAAGTCCGCAAGAAAAGGGATGAGTTGTCCAAAAACCTGGACCGTCTGCCCACGATCAAGGAAGTGGCTGAAGAGCTGGGGGTAACCCCGGAGGAAGTTGTTTTTGCGCAGGAAGCGAACAAACCGCCTACCTCTATACATGAGACGGTTTTTGAGAATGACGGTGATCCGATTACACTAATGGACCAGATCGCCGACGAGTCTCAGGAACGGTGGTTTGACAAACTGGCGCTAAACGAAGCAATTGGCGGTCTCAGTGAGAGGGAACGGCTGATTGTATACCTCCGGTATTACCGGGATCAGACCCAGTCCGAGGTCGCCAGTAGGCTGGGTATATCCCAGGTGCAGGTGTCGCGGCTGGAGAAAAAAATACTTCAATCCATCCGCGACCAGATCGCACAGTGATTTTGGTTTGCAGGCAACAATATTGGTGTTAAAACACCAATATACGACAACTAACAACCTTCTATCGCGCGTTAATATGCGAAGAAGGTTATTTGTCGTTAGCCTGGATGGGTTTGGGACGATTCGACTGCAACAATAATATCAATCCAATGATACATGCGGTTCCCAGCCATTGAAATAAACCAAAAGGCTCATGTAACCAAATAACAGTGGTGCCAACGGCAGCAAGAGGCTCCGCACTTCCCATTAAACTTGTTTCTTTGGCTGTCAGGCTTTTTAAACTTTCGATATAGAACCAGAATGCAATCATTGTCCCTAAAATAATGGTAAAGGCCAAATATCCGTAGGTTTCCAAACGCAAGCTGGCAAAGTCCATTTTCCATGGTGGGTGGATGAGACTTAGTGCAGCCCCTCCGATAATCATTGCCCAGCCGACTACGACGAGTGAATCAAACTTTTCAATCAGTTTCACGGCGTAGAGGGTATAGAAGGCAGCGGCAACTCCGGATAACAATCCCCACAAAACTGCGGGTAAAGGCACAGACAATTGGGAGAGAGAACCATTAGTCAGTAGAAGAAAACACCCGCTCAGAGCCAGAATCGCTGATATAACATCCTTTCTGGTCAGAACAGCCTGTTTTCGCCAGATCATATAGACCATGATCATGACTGGTGACAGATATTGAAGTAGTGTCGCCACTGCGGAGTTGCCATGTTGAATAGACGCCATGCACGTATATTGAACAGCGAGCATCCCGAATAATCCGAAAGTGATTAGCTGCAAGGCTGTTTTTTTCTGCTTCCACATATCGAAAATTTGCGAGCGCCTTGTAGTAAAGGATTGAACCGTCAGCAGCAGTATACCCGCAATCAGCAGTCGTACCGTTACAAACCAGTTGACTTCGATTCCGTATTGTTGAAACAGTTTTTGTGAAACCGTTCCACCAATGCCCCAGCATATCGCTCCTGTAAGAACGAAGAAGAGGCCTGATTTTCTGGATCTTTGAATAGATATTTTCATGAATAGCGTCCTCACCTTAAATATAAGAATAGTGCTATATTAAAACGTGATAGGCTATAATAATATCAATATCGCACAGATAAATATCATTATATTGAGATGAGAAAATATGCTTAAAGTAGAATTCAGGATTGATCAAAACGGGAAGGAACTAACGGAGCATCGTACAGTTACTCTGCCTGTTGCGTGTTATGAAACCACAATTGTACGCAATGTTCACGGGCATATTCCTTTGCACTGGCATGATGAATTGCAGTTTGTTTTGGTTGTCCAGGGCGAAGCTCTTTTTTATGTAAATGATCAAAAGATCGTTGTGCCACAAGGCGACGGGCTGTTTATCAACAGTGGTTATATGCACATGGCAGAGGAACGGGGGGAGAAGGATAATTGTATTTATCTTTGTCTAAATGTCTCTCCGCAATTTGTTGTACCATCCGAGTTATATTTGAAGTACGTTCATCCTTATATCTCAGCAACCAATTTACCTTATCTTCATATCAAAAGGGAAGTTCCCTGGGGAGCTCAAGTCCTGAACGCCATTCGGCATGTTAAAAAGGACCTGGCTGAGCAGGCTCCATTTTACGAAATGAATGTGGCTTCAAGCCTTTTAACGATATGGAAACATCTGATTACAAGCGGATACGCGCTGGAATATGATCCATCCAAAATCATTAGAAGCAGGCGAATAAAGGACATGGTTGAATGGATTCACCTGCACTCCGCTGAACCAATCAAATTGGAGGATATTGCGAGGGCGGGTCAGTTAAGTCGCTCGGAAACCTGCCGTTATTTCAAGCAAATGCTGAAGACAACCCCTATGCAGTATGTAATCGATTATCGCATCCAAAAGAGCGTGGAGCTGTTGCAACTCCAGGAACGCAGTATAACCGAAATTGCTTATGAAGTTGGATTTAATAGCACAAGCTATTTTATTAATCAGTTTCGCAAAATCATGCAAATCACCCCGTTGAAGTTCAGAAGAGAAATGGAGTTGAGGAATAAGGAGGGTTATTGAGCAGTGAAAATGAAGGTATTGTTATCCGCGCTGCTGATAATCACGGCTATTGTTTTTGTACATGCGTTATTTCCCCAAAGATACCTGATCCCCAAGTTTCTTATCAGACAATTCATAAGATCTTCTCTTCTCAGTAAGTCGCTATAATAGCGGCTTTTTTTTGTTTGTTTAACAAAAGGATTGTGAAAAAATAAAGTCCAAATTCACCATCTATTATTTCTCTTACTACAGCCTTCCAGCATATTTATTTCAGTCCTTTGGAAAAAAGGGACCCATGCAGCGGAGGGATGGAATCGGACAAAGGAGCGAAGCGTGAGGGTTCGTCTAAGGATACACACAAGCAACGCAGGCGGCAGATTAGACCTGAAGAAGCGAAGCGTTCGCCTTTGTCTCCGAATTTCTACACTAGTAGAAATCAATCAAGAAAATTTGGAGACAACAGCGATCGGAAGGTTGGTCTGCAGCTGGAGTGCCTGCGTGTAGTTCTCTTACTAACCTGAGAGCAACAGCGACCGATGGCCGATCCATCCCGAAGCGCCCTCAGTGTCTACAAAACCTTTTTCCAACCAGAATGTAATAAATTTGCACATTCTTCAAATACTAACCTAAATTACGCAGTAAAGGAGTGTTCCGGATGTCCCTGACACCCACTCCAACGGTCTATGTTCGATTGCGCAGCCGTATTCGTATCCAAAGGGGCCGAAGTGTCAAGCTTGGAGATGTAGCTCACTTGCTCACCTCTCCCGAAGAAAAGGAAGGAAGGCTGCTTGAACTTGAATTGCTGCGCCCCGGACCGGAGGATGGCAATCTGATCCTCATTGATATATTGCAGATCATACCTCAGATCCGTCGGGCCTTACCAGATGTCACCGTTGAATTGATCGGATCGGGTCATACGCTTGTTGAGGTAGTTGCGGGAAGTGGCAAACCTTCCAAATCCCTGTTTATCCTGGTGTGGCTGCTGCTTTTCTTTGGATCAGCGTTGACCATTATGAATTTTCATGCTGACGTAAACATGCAGGAAGTTCAGATTCGAATTGTAGAGATGATTACAGGCCGCCGGGATGAGCATCCGTATCTGTTTCAGGTGGCGTATTCAATCGGGATAGGATTTGGCATGGCCGTGTTCTTTAATCATTTATTCAAGAAAAAGTGGAATGAAGAACCTACCCCTTTGGAGGTGGAAATGTTCCTATATCAGCAAAATGTAGACAAGTATGTGGTGATTGAAGAAACCGAACGTATGCATGAAGAGGAACGCAGGGAGATGAATGCGGATGAGCGTTCTTAACGGAGCAATCAGCATTGTGCTGGGTATTGCGGGGGGGATCGCGGTCGGAAGTGGTGTGATTGCGCTTATTCTCGTGCTTGATATGATCCCAAGACTAGCTCAGCTTACGCGAACCTATGACAAAACCCATTGGTATGAAGGGGCCTTGATCGGAGGTTCGCTGCTCGGTACCGTTGCGGATTTTTGGCACTGGAAGGTGCATGGAGCGGTGTTGCTGAGCCCGATCATCGGACTGTTTTGCGGTGTGTTCATCGGTCTGCTTGCTGCGGCACTCACAGAAGTGTTGAATGTACTGCCAGTGCTGGCGAAACGACTGGGCATGAAATCGTATCTATTTGGATTGCTGCTTGCCATGATTTTGGGGAAGATGACAGGCTCCCTGTTTGACTTTTTTGTATACCAGCGTTGAAACGTTTGGCCTAAGGAGGATGGGAAATGGACGTAAGATCAGACAACGACGGGCATAACTCCAGCGAAGCAACATCCGAAGAGATGATGCATAAATCTCCTTATGAGATTCAGGAGGAAGAAGAAAAGAAGGCTTACGAAAAAAAGAAGCAAAATGAAATGTCTGACAGTATCGAGGAATCAGTAGAATATTGGCAGGAAAACGACGATATTTCCCCTCGCATGAGTGATAACAGATATACGCTTCAACAAGTGTTGGGACTTGGGGAGTCCTTTGATGTGAATATGAGGGAAATGGTCTTGGGCGGCAAACACGTTGGATTACTGCTGCTGACTGGATTTGCGAAGGATGAAATTTTGCTCGAAGTGTTAAAAAGATTAACGTATCTTACACCGGAGCAAGTGTCTGGACATGCACTGAAGTCGTATTTCGAATGCTACATTCCTCATATTCAAGTTGAGCGAGTGGAGAAAATGAGTGCTGTCATTAACAAGGTCCTCACAGGTATGAGTGCCATGTTCGTCGAAGGGGATCGTTCCGTTATTGTTATGGATACCCGTAGCTATCCGGTACGCTCACCAGAGGAACCTTCGCTGGAGAGAGTGGTCCGTGGTTCTAGAGACGGGTTTACAGAGACACTTCTGACCAACGTGGCGTTAGTACGCCGAAGAATACGGGACCCTGGATTAAAGTTTGAAATTATGCAGGTCGGACGCAGATCGCAAACGGATGTCTGTGTTGTATATATTGATGATATCGTGGACAAGGTTCAGGTAGATTCCGTTCGCGAAAAAATCAAACGAGTAAATATCGACGGTATCCCTGCTGCCGATAAGCAGCTTGAAGAAGCGATTATTAACAAGGGTTGGCACCCGTATCCGTTGGTTCGGTATTCGGAACGACCGGATGTGACAGCTTCCCATCTGATGGACGGACGGGTGGTTGTATTTGTAGATACTTCACCCAGTGTGATGATTCTGCCCACGACCTTTTTTGACCTATGTGAGCATGCGGAAGAGAACAGACAGACCGCCTTTATGGGAACCTATCTGCGTTGGGTACGATTTGGAGGTATTCTGATTTCACTTTTCCTGTTGCCGTTGTGGTTGCTGATGGTTATTGACCCTGCCATTAAGCCAGCAGGAATGGAGTTCATCGGCCCTCACGAGAATGCACAGCTTCCGCTGATTCTGCAGTTCCTGCTTATTGAATTCGGGGTGGATTTATTGCGGATGGCAGCAGTTCATACCCCGACGCCACTCGCTTCGGCTATGGGTTTGATTGCGGCCATTTTGGTCGGAGATATCGCCGTGAAAACAGGTTATTTTGTGAATGAAGTTGTACTTTACATGGCGATTGCTGCCATTGGTATGTTTGCAACACCCAGTTATGAGCTTGGTTTGGCGAATAGGTTGGTCAGGTTGTTTTTGCTCGTTGCTGTGGCGATATTCAAGGTTCCCGGCTTCGTTGTCGGGACGACGTTCATTATTGTGGCGCTCACCTTGCATCGCTCCTACAACTCTTCGTATCTCTGGCCATTCATACCGTTTAATGCAAAGGCTTTGGGTAACTTTTTATTCCGTTTGCCACTGTTGGAGAATAAAAAACGTCCTTCGATCAACAAAACGCGTGACAATACCAAAATGGACAGTGATCCGGACGGGGAATTGCAAAAAAGTAAAAAACACAAATGATCTGCCGAAAAATCCATTCTTCTCATTCACTAATTTGATATACTGGTGTAAAATCATTGGAATAACAGCTGTTCCAGTATATAAAAAGTGAGGAATGCAGATATGTATTTACATGGTACAAGTAAAATAAATGCACAGGGACATCTGGAAATTGGCGGAGTCGATACTACCGTCATGAAAGAACAATTTGGAACTCCCCTGTATGTTGTGGACGAGCAATTAGTTCGTGAGCGTTGTAGAGAGTACATGGAAGCGTTCCGTGCTTCAGGCCTGGGTTTCCAAGTTGCTTATGCAAGTAAAGCATTCTGCGTAATGGCCATGTGTGCCCTTGCTGCGGAAGAAGGACTTTCCTTAGATGTAGTATCCGATGGTGAATTGTTCACGGCACTACAAGCCGGTTTCCCGGCAGAGCGTATTCACTTCCACGGCAACAACAAAACATTGGAAGAGATCGAAATGGCGCTTGATGCAGAAATTGGCTGCTTCGTTGTAGATAACTTCAATGAACTGCATCTGTTGCAGGCTGTAGCATCGGACAAAAATCGTAAAGTAAACATTTTGCTTCGTGTGACGCCTGGTGTTGAGGCCCATACACATGAATATATTTCCACAGGTCAAACAGATTCCAAATTTGGATTCGATATCGGCAATGGTACAGCATTTGAAGCGATTGACTTGGCTTCCAAGCAGTCTAACCTGGTATTGCTCGGTGTGCATTCCCACATCGGTTCCCAGATCTTCGAAGTTGAAGGTTTCCAGATGGCTGTTCAACGTGTTGCTGAATTTGCAGCAAGTGTATATGAACGTCTTAATGTTGCTTTCAAAGTGGTTAACCTGGGTGGTGGATTCGGAATCCGTTATATCGATGGAGATACACCGCTTGAAGTTTCACAATACGTGAAAGCGATCACGGATGCGGTAAAAAATCATTTTGCTCAAATCGGCTATGCCGTGCCTGAGATCTGGGTTGAACCAGGCCGCAGCATCGTAGGTGAAGCCGGAACAACACTTTACACAGTTGGAACAAGCAAAGATATTCCAGGGGTTCGTAAATACGTAGCTGTGGATGGTGGAATGACAGACAATCCACGTCCAGCGCTGTATGAGTCCAAATATGAAGCTGTATTGGCAAACCGTGCAAATGAGGCAGCTCAGGAAACGGTATCTGTTGCTGGTAAATGTTGTGAGAGCGGCGATATGCTGATCTGGGATTTGGACCTGCCCAAAGTGCAAAGCGGCGATCTGCTCGCAGTAGCCTGCACAGGTGCTTACAACTACTCCATGGCAAGCAACTATAACCGGATTCGTCGTCCGGCAGTTGTATTTGTCAAAGACGGTCAAGGGGATGTTGTCGTACGCCGTGAGACGTATCAGGACATTATCCAGAATGATCTGGTACCTGAGCGTATTGCAAAACAGCCAGTTACCCGTTAATTTAAGTTCAAATAGCGGAGTTCTATATGAAGAAGACAAAAAAGGACACTCTTTTTTGTCTTCTTTTGCATGTTTAGGGCCGGATTTTGAAAAAAATCTTGCTGATTATTTTGCGATCAATCCATTTTCGGTGTACACTAAGAAAAGTGCTATAAAGCTTGGCCCAGGGTCATGCGTTCTGGCACCATTAACGATGGTCATTACGAAAGGAGTCATTTACATATGGCGAAACAAGCGAAAATCAAAATGGCAAACGGCGGAGAAGTTGTAATCGATTTGTTCGATCAAGAAGCTCCAAACACAGTAGCAAACTTTGAAAAACTGGCTAACTCCGGTTTCTACAACGGTCTTGTATTCCACCGTGTTATTCCGGGCTTTGTAGCTCAAGGCGGATGCCCTAACGGTTCCGGTGCAGGCGGCCCAGGTTACACAATCAACTGTGAAATCAACCCGAACAAACATGAGCGTGGAACATTGGCTATGGCACATGCAGGCCGTAACACAGGCGGAAGTCAGTTCTACATCTGCTACCAACCGCAACCACATTTGGATGGACAACATACTGTATTTGGTAAAGTAACCAAAGGTATGGAGTTCGTAGACGCTTTCGAAGGTCGCGACAAAATGGAAACTGTTGAAGTAGTAGAAGCTTAATCAATAACTGTATGTAAACCGTTTCGCAATTAGCGAAGCGGTTTTTGTTTACACTTAAGCTTATTAAAAGTTAGTATGTGACAAAAAGGAACAAAAAACAATTGATTTTTTGACGTTAAAGTGCTAACATCCAATTAATAACGCAACGAATCCTTCAGGGCAGGGTGCAATTCCCTACCGGCGGTGATGCAGTATGTGAGGATATCTATCCAGCATTGATGCAAAGTCCGTGACCCGTCTGCCTGTGGCAGATGGCTGATCTGGTGTAATTCCAGAACCGACAGTATAGTCTGGATGGGAGAAGGAGAGGGTGCAGTCTTTAGGGGCCGCATTCCGCAGGAGTGTTGCTGTACAGTTTTTGACGAATTCATTTCCTGTGCAGGGAGAAATCCGGTTACTTCCGGAAATCTTCATACATATGCCACATCATAGAAGCTCTTTACCTGTAATTGAAGTTCATTAAGGTATGTGTCTGCTTTCACTTGCCTGAAATGAAGTTTTGGGCGATGTGTTGTTGGCGATGTATCAATAGTACTGCTGGTGACACATGTCTCTCATCATCCCCATCGAACGGTTTGTTCGACGGGGATTTTTTATTGGATATGGAACATGCCTCTCTGTTGGAAGGGAGGTCTATAACTTAAGATTTTAACCGTGGGGTGAACGGACTTGGAAATGATTAATGATGAATTTTATATGGCGCTGGCACTGGATATGGCAGAACGGGCACAAGGACAGACCGGAATCAATCCGGTAGTCGGTTGTGTCGTTGTAAAAGAAGGACGTATCGTGGGCCTCGGAAGTCATCTCAAACGGGGAACGGGTCATGCAGAGGTTCATGCGCTGAACATGGCGGGCAGTGATGCTGAAGGCAGTACAGTATACGTTACGCTTGAACCCTGTAGCCATTATGGCAAGACTCCACCATGCAGTGAACGTCTCATTCATGAGAAAGTGAAACGTGTCGTCGTATGCTGCGAAGATCCGAATCCGCAAGTCTCCGGCAGAGGGATCAGCATGCTGCGTCAACAAGGGATCGAAGTTGAAGTTGGAGTGCTGCGTGAGCGCGGAAGACGGATGAACGAGAAATTCATCAAATACATTACAACAGGTCTCCCCTTTGTAACTTTGAAGACGGCCTCTACTCTGGATGGCAAAATCGCTACGCGTAGCGGTGACAGCAAATGGATCTCTAACGAGTCAGCTCGCGAGATTGTTCACGCGCTTCGTCATCGCCATCAAGGGATTATGGTTGGTGTGGAAACGGTCATTGCAGACAATCCCGAACTCACGACTCGCTTGCAAGTGGAAGGGATCAGCCCGGTACGAATTGTGGTCGATTCCAAGCTGCGTCTGCCTGTAGGAGCCAAAATGGTCAAGGATGGCCTTGCACCAACTTGGGTGCTTACAACGGATGAGGCGAGCCCTGAAGCGGCTGAGCGGCTGGAAGCCTATGGGGTGGAGATTATACGTTGTGGTCCAGGACCACGTGTTGATCTGTTGAGTGCACTCAGCAAGCTTGGTGAGCGTGAAATTGGTTCGATTCTGCTTGAAGGCGGGGGCACTCTGAATGGCGCCATGCTGGAAGCACGGTTGGTAGATCGACTGCTCATGTTCATTGCTCCGAAAATTGTTGGAGGATACGAAACACCAGGCAGTTTCCGCTTCGAGGGTGTAGAGCGCATGAGTCAGGCAATTCAATTGCATCAGCTGGAAATTGAGCAAGTTGGAGATAATATTAGCATTGGCGGAATTCCGGTTTGGCCTGAATAAATGAATTAACGATAACGAAATAAATAAAGGAGGCGGTAGCATGTTTACCGGTTTGGTGGAAGAAGTCGGTCAGATCCGGCGTATAGGTCGGAAAGGCGAAGCGATGGTCCTGAATATCGGAGCTTCCGCCATCATGAACGACTTGAAGATTGGCGATAGTGTAGCTGTGAACGGGGTATGCTTAACTGCGACAACCCTGGAGGGTGGCGGATTTACTGCCGATGTGATGCCCGAGACATATCGACATACCAATCTTAGTCAATTGCAATCAGGGAGCAAAGTTAATCTGGAGCGAGCCATGCTGTCAGGTGGTCGTTTTGGCGGGCATATCGTTCAGGGCCATGTCGATGGCACTGGGGTCATTGGAAGCATTACACGTGACCAGAATGCAATTGTTTTCGAGATCAAACCTGATGATACGCAACTGTTCAAATATCTGATACCCAAAGGGTCTGTAACCCTGGACGGAATTAGTCTGACCGTTGTGCATACTTCACAGAGTGCATTCACTGTATCCATTATTCCACACACCATTGGTGAGACGGTATTAAATGTGAAAAAGACGGGTGATACCATCAATATTGAATGTGATATTTTGGGCAAATATGTGGATCATCTACTGCACTATGGTAAGGGACATCAGGAGACAGGTGCGGGTAAGCCGAGAAGTATCAGTGAGGATTTCCTCGCTAATCACGGATTTGCTTAACAAATCGTAATTGATTAACTACAAATATAAATTGAAATAGAAACTGGAGGGGGACCTATGTCAGAGAAATCCATTTTGAATTCTATTGAGGAAGCCATCTACGATCTCATGCAGGGTAAACCGGTTATTGTGGTGGATGATGAGGATCGGGAGAATGAAGGCGACTTTATCGCTTTGGCGGAAAAGGCTACACCTGAAGTAATCAATTTCATGATTACCGAAGGCAGAGGTCTGGTGTGTGTTCCCATTACGCAGCAACGTGCCGATGAACTCAACCTGAAACCTATGGTCCAGCAAAATACGGACTTTCATGGGACGGCTTTTACCGTCTCTGTAGATCATAAAGATACCACAACGGGCATCTCGGCTCATGAACGCTCCATTACAGTCAAGGGGCTGATTAATCCCGAAGCGAAAAGCGGAGATTTCCGCAAGCCGGGCCATATGTTCCCACTCATCGCCAAAGACGGCGGAGTGCTAAGACGCGCGGGACATACGGAAGCGGCTGTAGACCTCGCCATTATGTGCGGTTCCTATCCGGCAGGTGTAATCTGTGAAGTGATCAAGGAAGATGGCACGATGGCCAGACTTCCGGATCTGCAGGAGATAGCCCGCAAGCATGATCTGAAGCTGATCAGCATTCAGGACATGATTCGGTACCGGAATGAAAAGGAACAGTTGGTTAAACGTGAAGTAGCTGTACGTATGCCAACAGACTTTGGTGAATTCCAGGCGGTGGCCTACACCAATGCGGTGGACAACAAGGAGCACGTCGCCTTAGTTAAAGGTGAAATTGACGGATCGAAACCTGTATTGGTTCGCGTACACTCCGAATGTCTCACAGGGGATGTATTCCATTCTCATCGATGCGACTGTGGTCCACAATTCGATGCAGCATTGAAACAAATTCATGACGAAGGCAATGGCGTTCTGCTCTATATGAGACAGGAAGGACGAGGCATTGGACTGATCAACAAACTCAAAGCCTACAAACTGCAAGAGGAAGGTCTGGACACCGTGGATGCCAATCTGAAGCTTGGGTTTGCTGCCGATCTTCGAGATTACGGTATTGGTGCCCAAATTCTTAAGGATCTTGGTGTTCGTCAAATTCGCTTGTTAACCAACAATCCACGCAAAATTAAAGGGCTTGAAGGGTACGGACTTGAAGTGGTGGAACGAGTTGCCATTCAGATGGAAGAAAACGAGGATAATACGGTCTACTTGCACACGAAGCAGGCGAAACTCGGCCATATGCTAAAGTTCGACGATATCGAGCAGAATGAAGAAAAAAACTGAGTAGCTTTTCTGAGGTTAAACAGGGTGAACTAGTTTCCAAAAATCAGCTGCGTACATGATATAATACAATTAGGGAGATGACTTGAATGCCACACTTTTTTGAAGGACATTTGGTATCAGAAGGATTAAAATATGGAGTAGTCGTAGGACGTTTTAACGAGTTCATTACAAGCAAATTGCTCAGCGGTGCACTGGATGCTTTCAAACGTCACGGTGTACAAGATGATGAAGTGGATGTAGCGTGGGTTCCAGGAGCCTTTGAAATCCCGTTGATTGCACAAAAAATGGCTGAAAGTGGCAAATACGACGCTGTCATTACGTTGGGGACGGTTATCCGTGGTTCAACAACACATTATGATTATGTGTGCAATGAGATGGCTAAGGGTGTAGCCGCAATTAACCTGAAAACAGGCGTACCTACAATCTTCGGCCTGGTTACAACAGAGAATATTGAACAAGCCATTGAGCGCGCTGGAACAAAGGCAGGAAACAAAGGCTGGGATTCAGCTACTGCCGCTATTGAAATGGCGAACTTGACGAAACAGCTAAAATAGTGCTTATTTAATATAGTGCCCTGCTCTGCGCAGACGAAAACGGGAGACCGAATTCGGCGGCTTAGCGGGGGTTTTTATTTTTCTGGCGGGAGGATTCGTCTAGTGACGGTAGTTACATACAAACTGGAGACTTTTGAAGGGCCTTTGGATCTGCTGCTTCATCTGATCGATAAGGCAGAGATTCATATCCAGGATATTCCCATCAGCGATATTACCGATCAATATATGGCGTATCTGCATTCGATGCAGGAGCTGGAGCTGGATATTACGAGTGAATTTCTGGTAATGGCGGCAACACTTCTGTCGATCAAGAGCAAACTATTACTGCCCAAACCACCGGTAATCGAGGATTTTGAGGATTATGCATATATGGAAGATGAAGATTATGATCCACGTGCAGAACTGATTGCGCGTCTGATTGAATATCGCAAATACAAGGGGATTGCGCGTCACTTGCACGAACGGGAGTGGGAACGCAGCCTTATTTTCTCCAAAGAACCCGAGGATTTGCGGCCTTATATGCCTGTAGAAGCACAATCGAATCCGGTCGAGGGTTTGCATACCTCGGATCTGATTGCAGCCTTTCAGAAGGCGCTACGCAAGGCGGAGAAGCGGACAACCGTAACTCGGATCCAGCGGGATGAAATCTCGGTTAAGGATCGTATTCGGGATGTCATCGGGGCTTTGGAAAGTATGGGACCGGGAGGCAGACTGTTATTTTCCAAGCTGCTGGATAACCAAATTTATCGGCATGAGATTGTCGTAACTTTTTTGGCGGTGCTGGAGCTGATGAAGATGAAGCAGATTGTCTGTTATCAGGAGCGGATGTTTGAGGATATCGTTATGGAGTGGAGAGGGGAAACAAAGAATCATGGATTTTCCGAAATTGAAATCGATTATTGAAGGCCTGCTGTTTTTGTCCGGAGAAGAAGGTCTGAGCATCAAACAAATCGCCGAAATCGTGGATCAGCGAACCGAACTGGTGTCGGATGCGATTGAGGAAATGATCGCTGAATTTGCCAAGCAGGGACGAGGCGTACAAGTTCTTAAAATTGCAGGGGTAGTCCAACTGGGTACATTACCGGAACATGCGGCTTATTTTGAGAAATTGGCTTATTCACCTGCACGTACGTCTCTATCCCAGGCAGCTTTGGAGACGCTCGCTATCGTGGCGTACCGTCAGCCTATCACGCGGGTAGAGATTGAGGAGATCCGTGGCGTAAAATCCGAACGTGCTATCCATACACTTGTGAACAAGGATCTCATTCAGGAAGTGGGACGGGCTGAGGCCATTGGACGCCCAATTTTATATGGCACTACCAAGTCCTTCCTGGACTACTTTGGTTTGGCTTCGCTCAAAGATCTGCCGGAGCCAGGGTTGTTTGAAGATTCCGAGAACCTGGAGGAAGAAACACAGCTGCTTTTTGAAAAATTGGATGTGCAGCATGTGGACCTGGATAGTACAAATCTCGAAGATGATGCAAATTCAAACGATATTAATAACGAAGATGATCCTTTAAATTCATAACTTTGCAGTCTGGATCGATTCAAAACCGGTGCCCTTTCGGGGTGCCGGTTTTTTTGGTGTGGTATGTGGAATGGATTGTAAGGGAGCGTTCAAAGATTAAATGGAATTTTCAGGTCAGACGTGAATTTTTTCCTATATAGAGTGTCATACTAGACGTGAAAAGAATTGAGGGCTTGGAGGTAAGGCCTGTGTGGATTTGGCTTGGAGGAATCGGCTTGTTGATCGCACTGCTTCTTGTCGCAGTCCTCATCTCGTATGTTCATGTGCATTTTACATTTAGGAAACACAATCACGATGATTATGCCAAGATTACGGTTCGTCTGCTATATGGCATTGTGCGTATTAA
This sequence comes from Paenibacillus sp. LK1, assembly GCF_002750415.1. Taxonomy (NCBI): domain Bacteria; kingdom Bacillati; phylum Bacillota; class Bacilli; order Caryophanales; family Paenibacillaceae; genus Paenibacillus; species Paenibacillus sp. LK1. The sequence goes on along the minus strand of NZ_PEII01000010.1, from coordinate 58,940 downwards.
CTATGAAATTCCTAGTATTGTCTTTCGTAATATGAAGGAAGGTTTTCTGGTGAAAACGGAGCAGCGAATGAATCATTCAAGGGGAGAAGCCCAGAGCAGCGAGCGTGTTAACAAACGTAAAGTCAAAAAATGGGCTAAGGACGTAAAAATCATGCTCAGGGCAACGGAAGCATTAAAGCTCTGGATCAAGCAAACGCTCACTCGTGTACATATGACTCATTTGTCCTGGTCCACTCGCATTGGCGTCGGCGATGCAGCATATACGGCTGTTCTCATAGGTTGGGTGTGGAGCATCAAGTCGATCATCATTGGATACCTCTCTTATCAAATCCGTTTTGAACAAACGCCACAGTTACAAGTTGTGCCGGTGTGGGAAGACGAGATGGAGTTCCAAACCGAGCTGGATTGGAAACTAAAGATCCGGATTACAGCAGTCATGATCGCAGGACTTACATTGTTAACCCGAGTGCTTCAAGTAGAGGGAGGATGGCGGATGTGGTTCAGACTCTTAAAAGAGCAACGACGCAGACGCAAGATGAAGAAACAACACAGTAAATCGCAAATATGAGTGTATGTATTGTCCCCAATTATGCTGAAATTTTCCACAGTTTAATTGCAACTGCCGGGTTATACTTTGCCGAGTCAGCGGTTTGAAGTATTGAGGTTTAGTTAAAAGGCTGGCTTACATAAGTCCCTTCAAGTTTGGGGATGATATGGTTAGATCAAACCTAGCTTAAATTGAAACTGGAGGGAATTTAAATGTCAGATCATCCAATTCAAGGCTTAATGGAAACCGCAATGGAAAATATCAAGGCCATGGTGGATGTCAATACAATCGTGGGCGATGCGGTCGAAACACCTGATGGTACTGTGATTTTGCCGATCAGTAAAGTAGGATTCGGATTCGCTGCGGGTGGCAGTGATTTTCATGTAAGTGATGGAAGTAGCAAAGGTGGAAGTGGCGGAAGCAGCGGTAGTACGACTGAACATGCCAGCTCCGCATCGGTTGCCTCACCATTTGGAGGCGGAAGCGGGGGCGGCGTATCCATTCGTCCAATCGCATTCCTGGTAGTTGGCAAACAAGGCGTTCACATCGTTCCGCTTGATAACTCAACACATCTGTTTGAGAAATTGATTGATTCCACACCGTATGTGATGGATAGAATTCAGGACATGTTCCGCAATCGTAATACAACACAACCGACAGCGTCTGGCATTCCTGTCACACCTGATCCTTCTACGTACAGCTAATTAATGATTCGGTTGAGATCCCTTCCGCAGCATGTGCGAGAGGGATTTTTGCTGTTTGCTTAATGAAATGCTGAGGAATATGTCCAAAGGGATCAATATCTCTGAGACTTATCTTGTTGTTCCGCCTAACCTAAACATGAAAAAGATGTTGAAGGGGGAAGGCAAATTGCAAAGAGATACAATCTTTACTGTTTTATTTGGATGGCTATTGTCTGCTATGGTGTACTTGGTTGGAGGGATGGATCACCTGTTTATTGCAGTAACGATTTTTGTGGGGCTCGATTACATCACGGGTGTGTTATCTGCTTGGTACAAAAAAGAACTTTCCAGCAGGATCGGATGGTGGGGTCTTGCCCGTAAGTCATTAACATTTGTATTCGTCATTATTGCTCATCAATTGGATATTATTGCTGGCAATTCGAACGACTTTATGAGAGATGCCATGCTTATGTTTATCATCGGTACTGAAGGTATAAGCATTCTTGAGAATATGGGGAAATTGGGACTTCCCGTCCCGAAATTTATCACTTCTGCTCTTTTCAAGCTTCGGGGTGAGGAAGATAATCAAGCTGAAAGCAAGGAGAAGATATAATGCTTCCAATCACAACGGACTACATACCTGTTAATAAATACAGTCGAGCGGGAATGAAACTGAAGGCTAAACGAGGAATTGTTATGCATTATACCGCTTCCCCAGGAGCATCAGCCAAAAACATCAGCAAATATTTCGCAAGCTTAGCACAGCAAGTTGGAAAAGGTCGTTATGCAAGTGCACATTACTCTGTAGATCGAACCTCCATTTATAACAGTCTGCCAGATGATGAACTTGCATACCATTGCGGTAGCGAGACTTACACAAAGGAAGCTGTAGCTCGTCTTGGAACGTATCCCAACAATAGTACGGTGGGTATTGAAATGTGCATTGAGAAGGATGGCAGCATTCACGAGGATACATTTAATAACGTTGTAGACTTGGCAGTATATCTGATTAGAGAACGCGGCTTTCCCAATGTATTTTTTACACATAAAGAAGTTGTCGGGTGGAAGGAATGCCCACTACCTTGGATTAAAACCCCTGGGGAATATGAAAGGTTTAAGCAAGCAGTTAATTCTAAATTGAATCCACTTAAGGAAGAAGTGGTCATGGAGGATGAGGATGATATGAATAAAGTGTTGGATTATGCTCAATGGACATGGAATGAACTTGATAAATACATAGGAGATGCATATAACGACAAAATTATTGACGAATGGGCATGGGTGGAGAAAGTACGTAAGAAGAAGCTGACCTACGGGGAATTGCTCATGTTGAAGGTTCTGATTGATGAACGAAGACGTAAAAAAGGATGAGGTAAGCCACGAGCTGAAAAGAGATTATTCGCAACGTCTTTTTAACCAATCATTAAAATGAGCTGCGTCTTTCAAAAAATAATAATTTTGTATGATCACAATTTTGTTAGGATGTTCACGCTCATATTGTGAGTGAAACATGGATGAATCTACGAGTCCAATTACAGAATGATGTAAGTTTATAACATGTTCAGAAATTTCTTGATTCATACAACCGTCCTTTCATTAATTGATTCATATTGAAGAAAGAGATATCCGTGATGTCTCCTACATATCTATACGAATTCAAAGAAAGGGCGTTAAGGCGTCATAAGTTAGAATTGAAAGTCCCAAGTCCAAGGACTTGAGACTCTACTTTTATGCGCTTCCATTTCCAAGAAACATGGATTCGGTCGATCTATTAGTAATTACTAAAACGGTGTAGCTACTCTTGTAAAAAAGCGGAAAGGGCCTCATCTGCAAGGTCGAGTTCTGCGAAGGCTTTGCACACTTTCTGGAAGGATCTAATGGTATTGGTCTCGTATAAAATGTTAATGGGATCGAAACCTAGCATAACTAGTGAATCCACAAGTTCTGTCTGGTCCACTTCGATATGGTGCAGTGCTTCAAGCATGGTTTCAATGACTGCTAAAAATAGAATTGCTTTATTTACTTGATCCATACGTGTTGCTCCCTTCGTTATTTCCTTTTCTCCTGTCATTCTGCCAAGGTACATTCTTAGAATAAGCAGGGTGAGATGGAAAATAACACGAAGCCTATAAGTGATCCTGTATAAACTAAATAAATCTGAAATGAGGGGAGAACAAAGACGTGAAAAAACAGTAGAAGATCTTCAATGGAACTCCCCTTGTATGTAAGATTAAGCGTTCTCGTTCACTTCATTGATAATTGAATCAATTAACTCATCATCAACCAATGTACTGGCTTTTTCAAGAGCGGATAAAATACCTTCTGGATTATCAAAAAAAACGTTAAACAGGACGGGAGCGACGTCGTCTAAATTAATTTTCTGGGCTTTAACCATACTAATCAGAGCAACAACGATCTCGTGGCCTTCTACATTGCCTTCCATGAATCTATTTCTTAAGTGAGTTGAAACTGCTTCGGTCTTTGACTGCGAGTACGCCATTACATTCCCTCCAACGATTGAATAATCTAAGTAGTGCTCCTCTTTTATGCAAGTCTAAACCAGGTTAGATTAGGAGTTATCTTAACAATAATAAGTCAGTTAGTTCAAATTATCAATAACTACTACAGCAATGAAATTTCACTTGAATCTCGTCTTTGCTCAATAAAAAAGACCCTGTACGGGTCATTTTTTTGGTCTTCCTTCCCAATAATCCGGAAATCCCTCGTAATCCCAAGCATATAGGTTTTCGTTGTCCGCCTGAATGGCAACATCTGCTCCTGAGCCAAAATCAACACCTACAGAGCCAAGTTCTTTTGCTTTAATAGCTAATACCTTGCCAGGTGCCCCTGCACATACGAGAGCTAGTTTCCATGGTGTTTTTTTGTAGATGTTTTCCATTTCTTTAGAGGCTGCGCTCACATGAGACCAAGAGGGGCAGTCTACTGTTGCCACTATGCCTGACCAACCGTAACGGCGTTCCAGAACTTCTTTATATTGTAAGGCTTTGGCTCCACAGATCAGTATCGGCATGGTCTTGAACGTATCATAGAACAGTTTAAACCGGGCAATGTAATTATTTTCAAATGCGTAGAATGTCTTCTTGGGTTTAATCTTGTAATACGCGAGACACATATCAAACAGGGGTCTGAAATACCAGTGATCCGTCTGGGTCAAGTGACCAACGTAGTCGGCTTTTCTCAGGCAGTATACAATGATTTCTCTCGCACCTACATTGGGTAACGTAATGCCACAGTATGTGGGATCATTCACCCACCCGTAATGGGATTGGATGAAATCCATGGTTAGGACGGTTCCATGTGCCAGAATTGTATTGGAAGCATCCCCGAATCGAACGGAAGCATGAGCTTTTCCATCCGAAGCCTTTTGGAACCAGTTATGAATTAATTCAACACTGCCAAGCACGCTCTTCACCCTCTTTCGGATTGAAATGATTGAAGTCCTTGTTGTACATCTGCATCAGCTCCTTCTTTTATAGAATAGAAGAAACGATTCATTCTCTCTCTTCTTTCCAGTGAAAAGATCTTTTTTTGTTGGACACGCTGAAGATTGGCGAAGATCGGTCTACACTATGTGAAAGGGGAGGGATGAACGGTGGCTGACGTATTCATAGGTGCTCCTGTGAGAAACCGGGCATGGATTATGGAGCGGCACTTGCAGTCGCTCAAACAACAGACAGTAAACAAGCATTTTTTTTACATTTTGAACGATAGCGAAGATCAGACAGAACAAATTTTGAATGATCATCAGATCCCGTACTTGACTCATAATATGGGCAAGAAATTCGGTCATCTGCGAGGTCAATACGCCTATCCTAATCTGGCTCTACTACGAAATAAACTGTTGGATGAATTTCTGAAATCCGATTGTGATTATCTGTTCTCTATTGATACAGATATCATTATCCCTGAACATAGCCTGAAGCAGCTTATTGAAAATGATAAGGACATCTGTGCCATGCTGATTCGAAATCACCCGAGAATTAAGGCTCATAATGCAATGATTGGTGGAAAGCACGTTCCAAAATTCAGCGAGGGTGTCATCCCTGTGGATTTGACAGGTGCAGTGTATCTTATAAAACGTGAAGTTATCGAAGCGGGAGTTCGATATGGTTCACATCCGATTGGTGAAGATGCCCCCTTCTGTGAGCAGGCTCAGCAACTTGGTTATGAACTTTATGTGGATACACGGCTTCGTCCGGTTCATGCCTATGAGGAAGGAGTGGAGTTGGTTGCTAAATTGGCTGGTACATAGAAGTAGGCGGAAAAAAGCATGTTTTGAAAGCATTGAAATGACGATCATATATCCACCTGCACTCGATTGGAATTTGTTGTTTCAACGTCCACAGCAATTAATGACCGCATTCTCCAAGATTCCAGGGGTCCGTGCTATTTTTATTAACGAAGAAACGTATAAGAAACAGAGCCAGCCGATCGAGAAGTTGAGTGACGACCTCTTCCTTGTGCAAAAGGGGATTAACTATGACCATCTGGTCAAAGGAAAAAAGGTACTCTGGTTTTCCAGTCCAGGTCAGTATAACTATCGGGATGGCCGTAATTTTGATTTTACCGTATTTGACTACTTGGATAATTCAGCCGATGAATTTGCGGTTTGGAAGGATTACATTCCGAAATGTTTTGAACGAGCAGATCTGATTGCTACAACGGCAAAGGTGATGTATGAAGCTCATAAAAATGACGGAAAACCGATTTTTATGTGCCCGAATGGGGCGGATTATGAGCACTTTAAGAAAGCCCGTGTATCTCTCCCAATACCGGCAGACTTCCCCGATGTTAAGGAGGGACAAAAGGTCGTCGGGTTCCATGGGGCTATGGCTTCCTGGGTGGATTATTCACTTATTACCGACATTGCAGACAAGGGATATCGTGTAGTTCTGATAGGAAACAATGCCCTGTATCAAAAAAACATTGTGCATCCTAATATAACGTGTCTTCCACATAAGGACTACAGAGTTCTTCCTGTTTATATTGCCCAATTCGATGTTTGCATCGTGCCATTCAAGCTGACAGAAATGATCCGTGGATGTGACCCGATCAAATATTACGAATATTTGTCTGCGGGTAAGCCTGTAATAACGACTCGTATGGAGGAAATCGTCAATAAATACAGTAACGTAACCTACTTTATGGATCGTCATAATTGTGGGCAGATGCTTCAGAAAGCAATTAGTGAGAACAGCGAGGCCAAAATCGCAGCCCGTGCTATGGTTGCTAGAGCTAATAGCTGGGACGGCAGGGCCATGGATGCTGTCAAAATGATAAATCAGGTGATGGGAGGCAACGTGGATGAAACAGATATTCAAACGAATTTTCGGTAGCCAGGCGGCCGAGCCGCCAATGGAAGTTGAACAAATAGAGGTTCAAATGAGTGAGTTCAATTTTGAAAAATATGTGCCCAAAATCAATACAACCATTGTATATCTGCCTGCTATTGATTTTCATAGTGAACGATTTGGGCGTCGACCACAACGATTGTTAAGAGAACTTGCGGAGATTGGTTATCATGTGATTTATATAAATTCCAGTGATGAGTTTTATCAGGTGGATGCATTGGAGTATCCTCACCCTGAGCTTCCGAATTTTGTCGTGGCTCGTGTTGGACAGAACGTTCGTCCGTTGTTTCAGGGTGAAAGAGTCATCTATTGGGTGAATGACAGCCAGTTGGCAAATTCGGTCGAGACAGCATATCCTAACCTGGTTGTATTCGATTCACTTACAGATCCCGACCTATTTGAAAAAGACAAGCACAGGATGGAAGCTGTTGCTGACGTTGTGTTTATTACACCAGAGCGAATTTATGAGCATGGAAAATACTGCTCTCATATTCATCTAATTACTGCCGATGAATATGAAATAAAGGAACGAGCAGAACAGGTCGCCCAAATTATAGATGATTTGCCCAATAGACCGGCCCCTCTAATGTAGGGGTCTTTTCTTTTTATTAACCTTATTAGAAGTTGTTCTGTTTGCATAGAAATCCATTTCAAAACTTTTGTTCAACGTATTCAGTGATATGTGTTAGGGAATGAGATTAGCGTTCTACACTATGAAAAGCAGAGACAGCCACCAGCCAAGCAGCTTGGAGGAATGAAATTCTGATCTTTTCAATCCCTCGACCAGCCGCAGGCTCATGTAAGTCTCGTTAGCTAAATAATGATATTACAAATCTAAGGAGTGGACTGTTCAATGGCTAAAAAAATGATTATCAAAGGTGTAGGCACATTCATGGCGAAACGTTACCCTACAGACCCGCTGGGTGCAATTGAAGTAATTACACTGGGTACCCTGCAAGACCTGAAAATTGACCTCAATGTAGAGCTGGAGGACATCTTTGGTGGTGATGGCCTGTTTGCCATCGATGTACTGGTGAAGTCGAAATCCATTGAGGTATCTGCTACAGATGCCAAATTTGATCTGGATGCGATTCAGCTGATGATGGGTTCAACCGTACAGGAACAAGTGAAGTCCTACGTATGGGTTTTGAATGAGCAGGATACTGCCGCTACTGGCGCAGCTAATTCCGGATTTGCTGAAGTGAAACCAAAATTCGCAAGTACAATCTATGGAAATAACGGAGATATTACGGTTCGTCTCAAAGATTCCAACAAGTTGCTGAAACAACTCAGTTCGAAGGCTGCAGCTGTGGCACCAGATGAATTTTTCTATGATGAAGCCAATGATGTTGTTGTACTGAACGCTGCACATATCAGTAAGGAAATTGTGCTCAACTACAAACGCGAAGAATTGGTAGACATGGTTGATTTGCTAGTTGACGAAGTGCCTTTCCCAATCTCTGTAATTCATCATGGTACATTCCAACAAAAAGATGGCTCTTTTGCAGGAGTTGAAACCGAGCTGTACATGTGCCGTGCCAAAGGCACTTTCAGTATCAATGCTCAGCGTGCTGCAGCATCGGCATCTGCGATTTCCTTGCAGATTCTTGATCCTGAACGTGCAGACGGCAAATTGGGAAGCATCAAGCGCTTTAGTGCAACAAGCAAAATCTAAGATCTCATACGATGTTCCATTGCTCCTGGCAAGGTATTTTACGGCGTCTGTGTCCTCCCCTGCACAGACCCTTGCCTTGCCAGGTTCTTTATTTTACAGGGGAGAGAATGTTCAGGGGAGGCTCTACTGATGGTGGAAACAGAACAGGAAAAGGCTGAGCGTGAGCTGGCGGAAAAATTGAACGAGGAAGCTGCCGAACGAATCAAAAATGATTCGGCGAATAAACGGGTAACCCCGGAGGAAGCCGAAGCTGCTGAACGGGCATTCTTCGAAGATGATGAGATTATAACACTTCGTGATCGGCGGAAATACCGCATCCCACCATGTAACCTGAAGGATGCACGTCGATTAATGAAACTGCTAAAAACGGTGAACATCGACGCCATTATTCTTAACTTTATTCCAACAGAGAATGATGAACTGGATGCAAAACGACAACAGGATTTATTTGATGTGTTGGCTATGGCGTTTAAAAACTATCCGCACATTGTGACCAAAGATGAACAGGGTGAGTATATCATCAATCGAGAATACCTGGATGAGTACCTTGATTTAAATACGGCTCGTAAAGTCATTGATATGCTCATTGGTCTAAATGGTCTAAAAAAGTAGAACGCGCCGAGGGTGAGCCTCTGGAGGGAACCGAAATCCGTGATGAGGAAACGCAAGAGCCAATTCACTGGGGAGAAATCTTCTTTACCCTTCATAAGCACTGTGGGCTGAACAAGTGGGAGATCTGGGAGTACACGCTCCCTCAGGTCGCGGAGCTGTGCAAGTCAGCCGAGAAATATATTCAGTTTGAGGTTGAATTAATGACAGCACCTCTTCGCATGTTCGGTGGCGGCAGAGGGGAAGAAGAAGCCGGGGAAGATGGAAGTATTAGACGTAAACGGACCTTTGATGACGCGGATTATACAGAAATATCCGAGGAAGACATCGGTTTGCTTGCACAAGCGCTTGGAGGATAAGGGAGAGACGTCCCGTTTTGCCTACACTAAGGTAGAACGGGATTTATGTATAAAGGTGGTGATGAATTTGGCTGACAAAGAAGAACAAAAACACTCTTTAACGAAAGAGATATTAACGGAGGTAGAGCAGTCTGGTATCCCAACCCCCGACTTGAAAGGGAGTAACCAATCAGGCTTTCAATCGCTCGTTAACCGTCTTGAGGAGATGAGGGACGAAATGCAGTCCCAAATGATTGCAACGTTAACCAAGGATTTGGAGACATTTTATCGTGGGGCCTTCAACGCAATGCAAGATCTGCCGGAAGCCGGTTCACAGGAGCTAGTGGACTCTATGAGCAACATGATGAAATATATCTCCTCAGGCGAAACCAAAGGGTACTCATCCGCTATGCTGAAGGAATCACTTGAGTCGTCACGTCAAATGGATGACCAGATGACCAAGGCAAATCAAAATTTCGAGATCAGATCATCAGGTCAAACAGGTCAAACAGACGGGACCGTCAAGGACCTGCAACGGATTGCACTGCAACATGGCATAGATCAGGAAGATATGGGTCTCGCATATCGCATTGGTTCCCGCTCCTATGATAATCCTCAGGAAGCCACAGCCTTTGCTAAAGAAGTCGCCAAGTTGCGTTCGTTTGACAATGTGGATGTAGAGCAGACTGCTACGGGCTTGGAAGGTGTTTCTTCTGCTTGGGGAGTGAGTGGTTATGATCTATCCAAAGTGACGGACATGATGCTTAAGGCTGCAACTATCTCACAGGTAAGCATTCAGGATCTGATTAAGGCCATGCAACGAACCGTGCCTGCATCGACTGAGCGTGAGGATGAAGCAACAAAAGAAAATGCACTTGCCCGTCTCATGGCTACGTCTTCATTGTCTCTTCAGGAGAAAGAACATTCAGGCCTGAGTGGTGGTTTAACCCAGGATCAGGCGTCAGTTGGCACTCTTGTGGATCAACTTAAGACAGTTGGCGAGAATACAGCTTCCGTGGTTCCGCGGACAGACTCAAGAGACAACTTGCAATTTCGTCAAAGCCAGTTCCGTACTGCGTTCCAAATCTCTACATACGAAGCTATGAAGGGGTTAAAAGAAGAGTTTTCTGAGCTCCAGACCTATCTTATTTCATTCTTGCGATTAATTTCAGACCGATCCAGCGGAATTGCAGACCATATGGAACTAATTAATCGGATTATGGAAGAAGCAGGAGTTCAAGTGGCCTGGGACAAGTTCGCCGATGTGATGAACGAAGGAGAACAGACGCGATACGGTAAGGGTAATACAGGTACAGGGAAGGGCGAAAGCTCAGGAGACAACACCTCCAACCCAATCGGAGTTGCTGATGTGCACCGTGCTGGTGTAACCCAGGAAAGAGCAAGACAGCAAAACCGTCTTCGTGTTCAAGGTACCCGTAAAGCAGAGATACAGACAAGAGCAACTGCCAAGCAAGAAGAAGTGCTCAAGCTACATACTAGACGAGATGAACAACAATCACTCTATAAGCAGGCAATCCAGGATGGTAATTCATCATCTTCCTCCTTTCACGAAGGAGAACGTGATCAAGCGGAGAAGGAAGCCAAAGCCAAAAGCAGGGAACTGCGTCTGTTGCGTGAGGAATTGGATTCACTCGATGAACAGATGGCGAAGACGAAACGGAGTCTTGAATTTCTAAGCCGTGAGTTGGATGAGAATGGTAAAGCGATCATGCAGCTTGAGCATCAAGCGAGAATATTGATGTTGGCGATGGATGATATGGATATGGATGCAGTGGAGCTTCGAAATAAGTTGTATTTCCTGAATGCGGAGTTCCTTTATGGCTCAACCGATGTTCAGCGTTACGAATCCGAGATCCAGAATTTGCGCAAACAATCAATTCTGTTAAATGATGTGCTAGCCAAATTAAGGAGTGAAGTGAATGCTCTGAATTCCTCATTCAGACAGGGTTCAATGGATGCCGTAGCATACATCTCCAAATTGAAGGAGCTTGAACAGGCTCAATTGGCTACAATGATGAACTCTTCTGGAGGCTTCCTCGTGGTTCCAGGTACAGGTAGTGCCGGTGCCGGATCAGCTGCAAAAGATGATAAAGAAAAGGATGACTCGGCAAACAAAACCTTCGTGGCTCGTCATGAAGACCTGATTAAGGATGTCATGAAAGATGCGATAATGGATGAATTCAATCCCGGTGGCGATTCCAAAAAGGAAAAACAAAAGACCAAAAAAAGGGGCCTTCTTTCCAGATTTAAGGACATGAAAGAGACAGGTAATCGCAAAGCATTTTTTGACAGCAATGCCCCGACTCGTGATGAAGGTGGAAATATTCTTCGAGATAGACAAGGTAATTTGATTACTCAGCGTGATATCAATGCGGAGCGTGCTGCACGTGGGATTAAAACACCGGGAAAATTTTCGAAATTAGTGAAATCCGGCTCAAGGTTGTTAAGACCTTTAAAAGCCGTACCAGGGCTTGGTGTTGCGATGGGCGCCATGGATGTGATTTCTGGCCTTGTTGATCCGCTTAGTAATATGGGCAAGTCAGACGCGGAGAAGCAGAATATTCGGGCAACGAACAAGGAAGAGCTGGCAAAACAGTTCAAAGATGTGGAGCAGTCATCTTTTATAGGAAAAGTATGGAAAGGACTTAACCTGGGGATGGATGCCGCTGTATCCGGAACAATGAGCACGATATTTGGGGATAATGCCACCAATAATAAGTTTGGCGATTATTGGAAGGGATTTAAAGCGATGTGGTCCGAAGATGGCGGAGATGCGGTCGAGAAAAAGCTGGCCAAAGAGTATAACTATGAGCAAGAGAAAAAAGAGTCACAGCTTCAAATGGACAAGGAGTCCGGCAAGACGCCCGAGCAGAACAGTCAACCACAAGTGCAATATGTACAGCCTCAGATTCAGTACATTCCTGCTGCTGGCGCAATGGGTACCATTGCTAACGGATATACACCTCAGCCGCAAAGCAATGGTATTGATGAAATGATCGCCAAGATTAATCGTCAACTCAACAAGTCAACAAGTGACAACGAAACAAATTATCAAGTCGCTCGATCCCGTCTGTTGATTAGCGGTGTCCGCGAGGATTCTGGCCAGATGCGCACCTTGATGGAGAAATATTTGCAAGAAAATATCAAGTTCTTTGATAAGGCGATTGCTAGTTTGCAAAAGACTTACGACAAGATGGCAGAGGGCAAGGAAAAAGATGAACTCGGTCTGGAGATTAATGAGAAGAAGCAGCAAAAGGCACAATCAGAGCTTGAACTGAACGGTGTTAAAAACAGTAAAATTGACGAACTCAGACGTAAGATGAACGACCAGCTTGAGCTGACACAGTTGGATTACGACAAACGAATGTACGATCTTCTGGCGGCCAATGGGGGGAAGGAAGATGCACCAGAATTGATTGCATTGAACAAATCCCGTGCATCTGAGCTGAACTCACAAATGAGTTCGATCAAGGAAGATTGGAACAATTTGCTGAATAGTGGATTATTTAAACCGGGCTCGGATGAATATATGGAGATTTTTAAACAAATCCAATCCTTGGGTGTAGAACAGTCCAAAAATTTGGCCGAAATCAGCAAAAAAATGGATAAACCCATATCTACATTCAACATTCCAGCAGGACTTAAAGTCATGGATTACTTTGATTATATGACGACAAACAATACACATAAAAGTGTGATGGTTGGCGCGGGCGATGTCACGGTGCATGTGAATATCGACAATATGACAGGCAGCACAAAAGATGTGGAAAAACTGACGTCGGCACTGGATAAGACACTGCGGCAGAATAATCCGGGTCTTGTAAACAGGATGGCTAGTAATGTCGGTGCAAGAATGGGGAGTAATTACCCCGTATCTTTTATTAGGTAAGGAGGGCATCTGATATGTCTCAGCAAGACCCGTTTGGTTCAGCTAATGACCGGTATAAAAGAAGGCTATATGTGGATACAGGCATGAAGTTTGAGCCTGTGAAGGGGCGGATTATTGATCCGTACTCTTCACCGTCGCCCAATCCGCAAGTGAGGGAAATTAAAATGATTAATGCTCCCTCGCATTTTCATCAGATGGGTGTGTCTTCGTACAAGTCCATCATTAACATCCTGTTTAAAGACAAGCAATCCTATCATGACTACGCCATGTACGTAGGCTGGACGCACAAATTTTATGATGAGAAGGGCAATATTTATGTTGGTGTTGTAGAGTCCATCAAAGTCGACCCAATTTTCTATCATCAGGATACGATGGATAAAGATCAGAAGGGTTACAAGGTCGAATTGACCATGACCCTGATCAAGAAAGATGGATATGACCGCAAGAGTGCGGTTCAGTTTCAGGATTTACAGACGACGGAAGGTAAGAATCACTGGGCAAGAGACTCCATTGAACGCATGGCTGATTTGGGGCTGACGGTTGTAACAGAATTGGATGGTACACCCATTCTATACTTCAGGCCGGAAGATTTTATAACCAGAGCAGAGTTTGTTACTTTCCTGATGCGCACGAAGCGTCTGCTGGAACGAACCATTCGAGAGTAGGGTGACCTACTCTCTTTTCTGTCTATTCTAAAGATAGGGGGTGTTTATCATACGAAAATGGGTTGATGTAAACGAAGGGGACTGGTTCTATAACGATGTTATGGAAGCCACGAATATGGTTCTGGAAGATGGTGAAGTCTTTGTTGCCGGGATCAACTATAACAAGTTTGAGGAAGGCAAGCCTTTTGTATATGAGGAAATCAAGGGGCAAGCGGGGCAAACCTCATTTAGTCTGCCTGTTCTGATTAAGCCGACAGATGACAATCCATTGTATGTGTTTATTGATGGTGTTCAAACGATCTACGAAACGGCTGAAACAAATAGTAAGGGGTTAACTGATGTAGAGTTGTATACCGGTGTGAAAGCAGGTCAGATGGTGTCCTTCTGTAGTTATGGAGAACCGTTGCTGGATAGTGATTGGAAAAGGCCACCGGTCTCCTGGACTGGAGATCTGCCCAGAGCTGCACTTAGTGCAGCCACGACCTATTTCTACGATCCATTCAGTCGTAATCATCAAGAATATTTGTATGCAGCAGGCCAACCGCTTCGCAGACTCAGTATTCCTTCCGAGGTATGGGCAGACACCATGGGGGATGCGGCAGCGGTAACCAAAATTGCAACAAAGGCAATTGGTTACCGGACAGATGTATATTGTGTCAGTCCAGGAGGATCAGTCTTCCTCCCATTTAATCTGAATGGTGTCACCTGCAAGTTCAATTATTGGACGAAGAATAGTGGTGGAGCATTCAAATTCAAGAGTGAAGACATCAAAGCGACAACCCTTAAACCGGCATACAACAACTGTTTTTTTCCTAATGCGATTATACAGCGGGGAGAAGCCTTTCATCTGATTAACAAGCTACGCAAGGTGTTCTATGCCAGATTTACGGACAAGGAAGCGCCAACGACGGGGATTAATGAGCCTATTAAGGCATTTCAGGGACAACGGGTGTTTAGACTTAACGGCAATTATCCAGCAGGTAAAAATAAACTTAAAGTTACAGTGAAATTCAAAGAAGAAAAGAAAGATAAAGTGCAAGAAACTCCGCCTTATTCAGAAATTGACAACCATACGGTCGTCTTCAGTCAACCTTTCTCAGAAGGCGACGAAGTGACTTTCTATTATCTCAAAGATGTGAGCGAGAGGTTCGCAGACGTCGGAAAAGATTCGGCCATTTATTATCAAACCAAGGGTGAGCGGGTAGAACAGTCCAAGGATGCTTTCTGGAAAATAGCCGTTTCGGAGATGGAAGACGAAACATTTGCCAATAATGATCCTCTGATTGCAGGCATCAATATCAAGAAAAAGCTGGATGATGCAGCAGTGGTAACTAATATGGGCAGACCTGTAGGAGGTACGGAACCGGATGAGACATGGTTTTTGGGTAATTCCGCTATGACACGGGCTGAAGCCGTGGCCTTCCTGGACCGATTCATGAAGTGGACCATCGAGCGATTTAAGTAGGGGGAGATACAATATGATTCCAATTTCGGATGAGGTTATGAATGTGCTGTCTCAGCGTCTGAAGCTGGGGGAAGGAGCACTTCCTAATATCCGGGTTGAAGTAGACAGGCTTGCATTTATCCCGGGACGGACAGAAGAGTTCAGACATATGGTTTCCGAGCAAGTACCCGTCATCAGTACACAATCCGTTTGGGTGGATGAGTCGAGTAACGGTATTTATAATGGCTCGACTCTAGCGAATACCCAGGAGATTTATTTTCCGGTCAAGGGTAAAACGATTGATAGCATTACAGTTACAGATAAATTTGGTGCAGCCAGAGATGGCGGTTCTCGAAGTCACCGAGGGATTGATCTGTTTGATGACATGGGAACACCAATTTTGGCGGCTTGGGCTGGAAAGGTTGTACATACAGCTCGCAATAAAACAAAGGGCGCGGGTAATGCCGTAACGATCAGGCATGCCAATGGTTTACTCACAAAGTACTTTCATCTGAAAGAAATTCTCTGTTCGGTGGATGATCAAGTGGCACAGGGGGCAGTGATTGGTACTCTTGGTAATACAGGGGGGGTGTACACGAATGGCCACAAGGTTTCAGCTGCTGAACGTGCCGCGGGCAGAGGAAGACATCTGCATTTCGAGATTTGGGAAGGGGTTAGTCCAACGTCCAAGACTGGGGAGGGAGGTAAGGCGGTCGATCCCCAATTATATCTGAGCGGAAAGCGTAAAATGCACGGAGATGCGAAAACAACATTTGCTGATGTAAAGCCGGTTCAGGTCGAAGGATATCCAGGAGAGATCAAATTGAATGAGAAGTTCGACAAACGTAACTGGCATGAAAAAAGCGTTTATACAACCGGTTTGAAGTTTTTGGAGTATGCCAAGATTGAATCGGGCTGGACTTTGTTTGATTCGGGAGGCAAGTTGCTCTATACGTTTGATGGCAAAGCCGCCGTAGTTGAATTTGAGATTAACGTGACTAAACTGAGCATGCCTACTCAAGGGCTTCTTAGTATTGGAATGGGAACTAATTTTAGTGAAGCGGAAGGGGATTCTTTCGCTGTGGTGATTGATGGTAAAACGTATGCCTATGTCAATAAGTTCAGCGGGGCATATGACCTGACCAAACTAACGGAATTGAACAATATTGTAATCCCCGCAAAAGCCAAAAGCATCAAAATTAAGGTGACTTATGGAGGCAAACAAAACACCACTGTTCCACCCGGATCGGTTCCTGCTTCGAAGGTGAAATATAAAAAATTCGCCATTGATTTTATTCGTATACAAGAGTTGCTGCCTGCTCCATTGAAAAATAAAAAGAGTGAAGAAGGACTTGATCCGTCCAAAGGCTATTATCAAACGAACAGCTATGAAGGTTTTGTCATGAACAATAGGCAAGAGTCGGATGTTATTCAGGTTGGATCTTTTGTGTATATGGACACGCAGGTTCTTCCTAATATCATTAGTGCCGAAATCGATGATCAGTTTGACTCTGAAGCCAGGGAAGCACGGCTGACCATCTCCAATCCCAGGGGATTCTTCTCCCCGGATTATAATCCTGCCCATTTTCCCGAGCTTGGGGGCGTGCCATCTCCATGGTCTTATTTTGCCAACGGATTTCATGTTGGGGTTCTGAGTGAAAACACACCGATACGTATCTACATGGGCTATGGTCAGCATATGATGCGGGTATTTACCGGACTGATTGACAAAGTGGACATCAATGGTGAGGGTTCCACGCTGGAGATCACAGCTCGAGATATGTATAAGCGCATTATCGAGAAAGTCATTTCGGAGAAAAAAGCTTATCCGGAGGTAGATGAGATTGATAATGTGCCAGATCCGGTGCCCCCTGCAGCAGTAGGGACGGACCGGACATCATCCATTATTCAGGCTGCTCAAGCTCAAGCTGCAGCCTATGGCGTACCGGATCACAAATTTTTGCTTGCGATATGCAAGCATGAGACCGTACTTGGCACACAAGGTAAGGGTAAAGAAGAGAACGGCAGCTTCATTCTCGGATACGGCTGTCCTAGTACAGAAGCTTGTAACCCCAGCTACAAGGGAATCCAGGAGCAGATGAAGCGTGGTGCAGAACGGATGTCTAAAGCACTGGCTTCCAGAGGGAAGAAAGTGACTTCCAAGGCGGATGTACTTTATTTTCATAATGGAGGAGACATTGCTCCGATGACCTGGAGTGCGGATCGGGATAATTGGGTGAACAGGGTATGGACCTTTTATCAGGAGATGCTCGCAGACCCGGCAAGCTGGACTATAACAGCAACCTCCACTCCGGCAGCTACACCGACACCAGCTCAGCCTGTGGAACTTGAAAAGCCGGCCTGGGTCAAATCAACGGTTGTCCTAGATCTCGTTAAACATGCAGGTATGGTGGGTTGGAGGGCAACCAGTGAGGATCGCTCTTATCCTGACTATGTAATCGACGAGACCTATCTGATTGAGGTAAATCAGAAGACGGGCAGAGTCATTGTTCCGGTACCGGGACAGGAGGGTGAGTTTGAAGTCAAGGATGCAAGTACGGTGCTTACGCCCAATGGATGGCTTAATCCATTCATTGAGGAGTATGGCAAAACGTTTGAGCAATGGTCCGCCAAAGTTACGGAAGCCGTTCAGGAAATTATCTCGGAGATTCCGTATCGAAGCTACTGTGACCGTCATGGTACATACCGATTGGAGCGCTTGAATTATGACAAACCGGTCATTGCGGAGTTTTCCGAGAACGACAATCTAATCTCTATTACCAAATCCACGGATTGGTCCAGAGGAAGAAGTCACATCGTTGTTATCGACTCGAATGGTAATCAGAACAGTTTTGTGGACAAGGAGATTTTGCTCGAACTCAAAGGTGAGATTCGAACCATGGTGCTTGCTGTTCCTTGGGCGAAGACGGTTGAAGCCAAAAGACAGGTGGCAGAGCGAGCTTTTTTTGATATGAAACGTATGTGCCGTACGCTGCAGGTATCTATTCCTGCGAACCCTGCGCTCGATCTGCTCGACAACGTCATTGTGACAGATAAAACGACCACCACACGGGCTGTATATACGATTAAAAGTATTAAAACCAGTTATTCGGTGGATCGTGGCATGCTACAGGTTATTGATATGATGTGGGCAAGAAAGGGAGTGATGGTGTAATGGCCGGCATTGTGAATGAAAATATTGTTTTTCCCGTGCTGGATCTAATCCACCGGGAGCTTCGCAAATATAGCAGTGTCTCCAATTCAAATGTTTCTCCTCTTGAAGGTGAGCCTTCCGTTACATTATATCGGGAACACCTGCAGGACCCGGATAGAGTGACTGGAGCAGACCTCTTCTATGAATCGGAGTGGAAGGTTTCGATCTGGATGAAGTTTGGCTCAGAGGAAGAAGAAGACTTTCCTGCGGGAGTGGGCTATGCCCACCCGGATTATGACTATTACAAGTATTTCAGGTTAACACAGGTGACCGCCCGTACATTTGATCCAAGTGGAGAGTCGATGTTCACCTATAATATTGGTCTAAATTATGATGACGAAGGACGCTTAACTGGAACGAGCGTAAATCGTATATAGCATATAGGAGGTGGTTCCATGGCATTTAATGTTTCTTACATCGCGGGTGGCGTCATCGACAAAGTGCGCGAGCTGCCGTACCCACACTTCAGTAAAAAGACGATCCCGTTCATACGGGGGCAGATGTTGGACATTCCGGCGGCCAAGACCACCAAGTCCGATACGTTCACCTTGGCGTATGACACGGAGTTTCTGAGCATTGCGTTTGCTGCGAGTCACTACTGTGTCGGCGATTACTGGGAACTGACGATCGGGACGGAGCGAGTATGTCAAACCATCTATACGAAGGAGCTTCCCGAGTCGGTTTCCATGGGTAACAGTTTCGGAATTGTCTACCCGATTCCGGCGGGAACGACCATTAAGTTTGACTTCGTAAGCGTGGTGGCTGAAGCCAAGTCGGTCTGGTACAACATCAAATTTTTGAGATAAGGAGGGTGACGATGGCACTGCAAAAACCGCAGACGAACTTTGCCGCCTTTATTGACGGAGAGTCGGAAGCACAAAATCTGATCAACACGTTGGCCGATGAGATTGTGAGTGCTGACATTCCCAGAGTAGAAGGCGGAATTGATGCAAATCGTTGGGAAAAAGTCTATGAGGCTGGCGGAGCGGAGTGGGTGACCTACAGCAAAAGTTATAATAAGGGCATTATCGGAATGTACGCGCATTCTGACGGGAATCAGTACGAAGTTTACAAAATTCCGGATTGGACTGAAGCGAAAAGTCATTCGGGTGATTCTGCCTTGGATGCCAATGGCTGCTTGTGGGAAGTGAGACAGACTTACTTTGATGAAGTAGTGGAAGGAAAGTCGAAACCAGATTCATCAAATGTTGGAAAAACTTACGGTAACTACAAGACGGGGCGTAAAATTCAGGTCGTGCAGTTCAGTTATCAAGATGTTCAAACCAATGAGACAAAGTACGTTGATATTCCTGGTTGTTTAGTAACTGTTGTTGTGGATGATTCCGTTCCAGACGGGTATAGAGCATACTTGGTACGTCAAGTGATAGGTAACCTCGATGGAACAACCAAACCGTCGAATGAATGGAACCAATTTGAGATTGTGACAGAGATGCCTACGGATTGGGCTTATGCGATCAAGCTCACACCAAAAGGGAAATTTCAATATAATTTCTCAAGAAAAGTTAATAACTATGAATATACTCCTTATTGGACATGGGCTAGTATCATTGATAGTTACTATGAACCTGTAAAGCAAATATACAAATTTGATGAATTGTATTATACAGCTGACGTTCTTAACTATGTGCCCGCGAAGGTAGTTATTAAAGGGACCCCTACAATACCCGCTGGAATTCAGGTTCGAGATTATTACGTCATGCTTGAGCAGCCTGCTTATGACTGGAACTATATCAATGTATACTATGGTGAAGGTTTCGAGGGGAGACTTGCTCAGGGAAGTCAGAGCGCAACGTATGATGGCATATGTGATCCTGATACACTAGTTATGGGAAAAATCCCTACCGTAATAGACCAGTTAAAGGCTCACTATATTTATTTATCTTGGAATGATCCAACTGCGATCAAGCCTTTTATCCCACCATCTACGAAGTGGAAGTTGGACTACGACGGGAAAACAGAAATTGTCAGCCCGGCAGCTCGCTTTTTCCATGGGCGAGATTCTACAACGTCTTGGCTGCCTAACAAAAAACGCAGACCAGACTACCTGGTAGCCTATACGCTATCGGTAAACAATGATCGGGTTATCGTTGTTCTTGAAGGTGATCCTTCACCGAATATCCATAGCTATTATCGAAGTTTTGGATACATAGGCAAAATTGTTCCGTTCAATGACTTTGACCATGGGGGGAACTTCGGGGTTACGGTAGGTATGGGTGATTTGCGGACGGATATGACAGGTTATACGAAGAAAGATATTCTAACCGACCTTAATCCGGATCTGTACGCCAAATATGGGGAGTACACTTCAAATGGCATGGATTCCATGTCTATGTTGAAGACACGCAGTAATGTCCTGTTTCAACGTTATTACCCGGCCTTTATTTCGCATCTTCCAAATTATCCTTCTGTCGGTACACTTCCTCCGGGGCTGTCCAAACTTGTTGTCGATACGGACGGTTTCCAAAAGTCCCTCTGGACAGGAAAGTATCACGCCAGTCCAATCTACCTTGTTCATCAGGCTGAGGGGTATCGGGGATATATGGATGGTGTGGTCGCGATTTACGATCATAACCTGGTCAATCGTGATGAATTAATCGTAGATACAGAGATTATGAAAGATAAGTCTAACCCTTCTCTGGGGACATGGACAGAAGTTTATAAATTTTTCAGTATCAAGAGCCCATTGAATCTGTTCAAGCATTCACCATCACCAGATGTCATCACCATTGCATTTTTGAAAGAGATAAAATAAGGAGGACTACTACACAATGGCAAACTTTAAATATGTAGAGACAATCACCACTTCCCAGGACTTGTTGACAAAACTGAAGGAGGAGGTAACGGGCTTTAAGAGCTTCCCTTTTGAGTCAACTGCGAGTGAGACCCAAGAACAAAATCTGTGGGAAGTATTCTATGAGGAAAAGGACAGCAACGATCGCGTTCAGGAACTCATCCTTCGTGGAGTTATGACGATCGGAACTCAAGCAAGTCCAATCACCAAAAAATTCTATGTTAGCTTCATCAATCATGCTTTGGTACCACGAGTCGTTGCACCTGTTCCGGCTTATGAAGAGCATAGTACGCTAACTGTACAATTGCTTGAAGGACTCGAGGGCAGTGAGCCAACTACATTACCAGTTACAACCCGACCTACCTTCAAATTGACAGGTCATCCGGTACTTTACCAATGGGCACTGGAAAACTATACACCAACGGATCGAAATAAAGAGAAACCTGTATATATGTATGTCAATGTCATGAACAACCGCTTAGCAATGGTTCTTGTTGCAGACCCTGCGGTGAACTTCCTTGATTACAAAAAATCCTTCTTGTATGCAGGTGCCTTGAAACCGTTCAAATACAACCTGAATGATGTAGACGGTAACGTGATGCTGACAGCCGGTGCCGTGATTGAGGAACCCGATATTTCTCAGATTGCCAAAACAGGAACATACTATTATGGTCAATACACTTCTGCAGGTAACAACACACTTCAGATGCTGAAAACCAAATCAGGTATTGAATTCCAGCAGCATTACCCTTCCTTTATTACACAAGCTCCACCAAAAGGTAAAGCTTATCTTGATCCGGAATTGGGGGATACAGGTCTGGAATTGGAACCACAAGGCTTCCAGGCATCGAAGTGGACTTCCAAATATCACTTGTCTCCAATCTATGTGGTCCACCCTTATGAGGGCTACCGCGGTCAATTCGATAACTGCATCGCAGTGACGAAGCATAATATCCTTCACCTTGATGAGTTGATCATTGATGTGGAAGGTAAGTCTTGGAACCAAGAAGTGTATCGTTACTTCGATACAGATACGGCACAGAACTTTATGAATCTTTCTGCCAACCAACGCATGGGCGTGGCCATTCTGAAGGAAGTCCGCTACTTGTAAGTTGAACTGAATGAAAGCTGAATCGTATAGATTCAGTGAGAGGGAACTTTCTGAGACTCCACTCAGGAGTTCCCTTTTTTTCATTGGAAGGGGGCAGTGACGTGAGTCAAGTAGTTAACCAGTACGATTTTACCGTAATAGATTATACGACAACTCAGTACGGCTACCTGTTCACTGTTGGAACTACAGGAAGCAGGCCTGAGGATTATCGATTTATATATATGCCTTACAGTCGTTATCCAAGTGTCCTGATGCTTGATTTCTATATGGCAAGATCGATTTCTCACGGGTTCAATCATCAACTTGTGGAAGCGATCCGCAAGGATCTTGAAGGAGAAGAACGGTTTATTGTGCTGGGTGATGCCAAACAGGGTAAAGAAGGCATTCTACCTAGATCCTCAGAAGGATCGGGCTCGACCACTAAGCAAGGCAATATTATGGATTTTTCATTTGAGATGGAGAGATCTGCGTTAATTGAAGCTTTGGAGGTGGATCATCGGCAAGAAGGTCATAGACTAAATGATGAGAAAGCATCAGCCGTCGATGAAGACATGACAGAAGGCTGGCGGGTGGATAACGACAAAGAGCTGAAGATTGTGCGAAATTTGGGTCTTACCCGTAACTTTGTAAAGAATTTGGACAAGCTAGAGCCCGGCAAAATCAGTTTCAGGGTGAGTGAGTTTGGGATGATTGCGGACTATGCAGATAGCGCAGAGGAAGACAGTCAATCCGAATTGGTGATTAAGGAATTAGTGCACTCCCTCAGAAATGATAAACCGGATATGGATGTGGCAGAGGTTTTCGAGGAAGTGAAGAAGATTATCGGACGATCAACGGAGAACAATTTTCTGTTGCAAGCACTGCAAGATAATCTTAGGACTACAGTACTCGGGGAAAGTATTCAGTCTCAGAAGGTAAGCAGACAAGATGTAGAACTGCTGTATCAGGACCTGCTCGGGTCAAGGGAGAGCGATAAGGAGACATATACCGAGGAAGCTACCATTATCGGAGCGAGGATTTACAATGACCAGCAGTTATCTATTTTTTCAGAAATGTCTACAGCTTTTATTCGCCGATTTCAGGAAATAAAGTATATGCATATTGATCGGACGAGCTCTCAAGGTACAAGAGTGTATAACACTTCCCAACTGGCTCTCATGCGAACGCTGGGTGGTGCTATACGAGAGACTACATTTAGTGGTATGACAACGGGGAAAATTGCTCAAGCATTCAGGGACATTGAAGAGAGTATGTTCCTGTCACAATTGAATCAAGCTACTCGTGACATTGAGTATGAGATGATGACTCATGAGAATGTACTTGCCAAACTGAAGGAGCGTCAGTACCCCACAGTTCTCCATACGGATATAAGAGGTGTACGCCAAGTCGATAAGAGACTGCACCTTCAAGATGATCTTGTTCAAAGCAGCCGTGATCGATATCGATCCGAGCTAGTACTTCGTCCAAGTGAGATTCTCTGGCATCCGATGCAAGCTCACAGAATTATAGACAAACATCCTTCAACTATAGAATCGGACATTATTTTAGCCAAAAGGGATATAGAGTCAATTACCGATGTGGAAAGGCATTTTCCATGGGCTGTTCGAGATCATGTTGAAGAGATGAACATCATGAATGATCTGACTACGGCTCAGAGAGTTTATCTGGAGAGAATGTATATTGAATATGAGCGTCCTGAGGCTCGACGGATTTATGTGGTGCAAAGTACTGTTGATCGTGATGCTGACCAGGCTTACCGCGAAAGTACAGAGTATGGTTTCGTTTTCAGAGATCTGCAAGAAAGCAGACGGATCAGCAAAATCCCAGGGTATGTAGAAAGGGAAAGTAAAATAGGTAAACGAGTATCCGTAGAGGCTCTTGAATTACTTAGCCATCTTTCTCTAGGTGAGAGGCAGAGTAAGTTCGAAACCTATATTGAGGAAAGATTTCATACTGCAAAATTAGAAAACAGGAAACTTTTCATTCCCAACATTGAGGAAAGTGCAGACAGAAAAAAATCCTTTAATGGCTATACGACAGAATTAACAACGGCAGAGAGAGCGCTGGCCCATGATTTATGGTTACCTGAGTTTGAGGAGCATCTGGCTGAGAAAGAAATGATACGTCCTTCCCTGCTCGAAAATTTAAAAACGTTTGAAAAGAACGGTAATCAGAAGCAATTGCATCTAACAGATAAACCACTTGTATCGCACCGAAATCGTAAGAAGATGGATATGGATTCCATTCTTCGGTCTATTCGAGATATAGGTCGTCCGACTATGATTCGAGACGAACTCTTGGACAAATTGGTTGGTGGAGGCTGGTTGGGGAATAAAGCGTACCCTGGATATCTGGACGAGGAATTCATTGTTGGGGAGATCTTGCAGAACAGTCCTGCTGTCATTCTGGAAATGATGATGGAGGCTGTGAATGATGATCGTGCTTCTAATTACTTTGACGAAAACTTCCTGGTTGGGGTGAGGGAACGGGTAGACGCGTTAATCGACTGTGGGATCTTGACAGCTGACAAAGAAGGATCAAGGTCAGGTATTATTTCCTTTAATTTCGAAGGTGCGAAGAACTCTCAGATTGGTGTTATTGGGACGGAACTTGCAGAAGCATCGAAACATTTGGGTGAAACAATACTTGAAGATGAATCCATATCGGCTGAAATGAACAGACGTAGGTCCACTTTAGAGGCAGACGGTTTCGAGGGAGTAAAGGTGAAGGAGAATCTGCATGGCGAAATTACGGAAGTAATTTATGGGGCAGATTTTAATACAAGGCCGGCTATGATTGAGGCGGAAGATCCATTAGGCTACTTGACTCCAGGCGGAGGATTATTTCCAGACGACCCGGCGTATCAGGGTAGTGAGGTTGAACGTAAAGGACAAGCCTCTGTCGAGTATACGACGGGAGCGAAATTTGAACGTGATGGAGATGTTCTCGATCATGGTAGCATGGGTTCCAGCGGGAATCGTGAAAGTGTACTTCATACTGAATTCAATATGGGGGGGGCTTCCCGCGACCGCTATGGAACCATCAATGAAGAATACACATTGGGTGGCACGAATTTGCGCCAGATGCTTTTGAATACAGAATATCTTATTGGAATGCCAAAGCTTCGTGAGGGATATTCGAAAGATCATGAGGCTATGGGAACAAGCCCAACAAGAGAGGCTCTATTTACTGATGAGTACTCCATAGGTACATCCAAAATTAGACAGTTGTATTTTAATGAGAGTTATTCTATTGGAATGATTGAACCACGTCAAGCTGCTATTGATATAGATTACTCTCTGGCTACATTGATATGGAGACCGTCTTTGCTTAGCAAGGATTATTCCATTGGCAGCGTAAAACCTCGAGATGGAGAAGCAGAGACTAGAAATACACTCGGTTCCTCGTGGGCAAGGGAAATTGCGATGGATATGGAGTTTAATGCAGGAATGCGCCAAACTTGGGAATCCACTTTGGAAAGCGTCGCTCCTATTGGGAACCGGGGAGATCATTATGGATTGGTGCAAAATGAGTTATTTCTGGCATTTACAGAAATGAAACCAGCTGACCATGATGATATCCTATTGGCTGATTCAATCACACGCAAGGGCCAATTGAACGTTGAAATCATTTCGGATAACATGAACAGATTGTCCTTCATGCTTGAAGAGAACTATTCCACAAGAATTATGAAAGAAGCATCAATCCATGAGGTTGAGAGTGAAGTGGTCAAATTACGCTTCAGCCAGTTGGTTGATGAGAGTATGTATGGTGGCAAAGGTATTAGGGATACGGACTTTATTGAACTGAATTATGAATCGATAAAGGGCAAAAAGGATTTGACACTGGAAGATATCTTGGTAATAGGATCGAAGGGTACACGTATAGCCTTAATTGAGGAGTCCCTACTTTCCATTCATCTGTATAGAGATGCTATAAATTTCGATAATGATGTTGTTTTTGCCTACAAAAATACTCAGGATTCTTACCTTCATGAGACAACAGAGAGCGTTAAAGAAAAGATTGCTAATCTTGAAGAACAACTGGTAGCGGACAAACCGCAATATGGTTATCTTGATCCTGTATTGCCACTGGGCGGTACAAATCTGAAGTATGGTGATGTCCCGGTGGAATCCGTGGGGGGCACGGGACTTAGCTATGGAGATATACCTATAGAAATAGTTGGCGGAACGAATTTGAAATACGGAGATGTTCCGGTTGAGATTGTAGGTGGGACAAACCTGAAGTATGGAGCGATTGAGAATTTGCTCTCAGCAGATAAGCCCCAGTATGGCAATATGGAAGAGAATCTGCTCGCTGACAAACCGCAATATGGACATTTGGAAGAAAATATTTTCGGATTGAATAATGCCAAAGATTCATTTCTTCATTCACAGCTTCTCGGCTTGAAGAACGGTAAAGAAGCTGACTTGATCCAAACTTTTGATTTAAATAAAGAGGGTAGATCAGCATTCCAGCATGACAACCTTTTCGGTAGAAAAGGTGAACGATGGGCACATACCCATGAGACGGTCGATGATGTAATAAAACTGCGAATTGGATCGTTGGATCAGGACATGTTTTACGGAAACAAAGAGCTAAAAAAATCCATCTTGGAGATGGAACTTGTTGGATTTCAATATAAGCAGCTGGACCTAATCCAAAGCGAATATGCTTATCTTAGAACAAGAGATGGTCACATTGAGGAGAATTCGTTCATCAGTTCCAGAGTTTCTTATGAGGCCTATAACCATCAATTGGATTCTGGGATGAGCCTGTTAAGAAGCGCGACTCTCGATTGGGAGCATGTCACAGCAGGAAAAATCGATCGACATGGTCATTCACATGAGCTGGAAAGTGGAGCTACAGATCAACGAGCCGGAAATCATTTCGACGGAATTTATGGGACGACACTTCAAAGGTTTGCTTTCTCAGATGATGAGGTAAGCTATGGACATAGTTCTCCATATACAAGCTACATTGTTAATGATGGCGAGACTTTTGGCAGCAAGTTGATAGACCCAGCTTATCTCAGTAAGAATGATTTTGAAGGGATAACTGAGGAACGTGAAACTAGAATAGAGAGAGATTTACCGACAGGAATAGCCAATGCTAGACTGTCTGAAATTGAGGATCCTGATCGGCTCATGGCTTCATTTGAGGAACGTTGTTCTCAAGTCATCACAGGTTTTATTTTCGCTGAAAGGCCTGAGAAGAGAGCAGAATATTTGGAACAGTTACACGCGTTTCTTCCTGAGAGAACGACTCATCTAATGGAGATATATCATGAAGCCAAGATGGAACCGCGTGATAGCTTCACACTGACTGATCATCCGGTGGCGCACCGTGAATCTACTGATGCTTACATACCGATGATGGATACGATGGCACAGGGTCTTATATTCGATTACTCAGATGATTTGCTGGATAGGGGGATGGATCCTGAAGATTGGGAGGGAGGCTTGGGCGTTCCAGAGGACTATGAACCGAATGATCCGTTCAATGTATACTATCCTTACTCCAAGGATATGGATGCGCTGGAGCTATCCCAGTCTGATGACTGGAATAAATTCGGTAAGGGCGATTGGGATCGGGACCGATTGATTGGGAAGTTTTATTCCAAAGAGGATACGAAGGACATCAGTGGATGGTATCGTAATAATTTTCTGGCAGAGACCTACAAGTTCTCCGTTGACTTCAAGGTTGATACGGACACGGATGGTGACGGTGCCGGAATTATATTCAAATACTTTGATGAAAATAATTATTGGATGTTTATGGTTCACGGAGGAGACAGTGATAACAGCCTGGATATGAGGACACCGATGCAATTATATAAAATCGTTGCTGGCAATCCAACTGCAGTAGGTTCTCCGATGCAACCGTTTAAGTGGGAGAAGAATAAATGGTATACATTGTCCGTATCAGTCATGGAAAACAAGCTCCAGATCTACACGGATTCGAAATTACAATATGATCTTACGGGCACCGATTAACTCGGTGCTCTTTTTGTCGTATAGAGAGATTGGGAGGTGATTGGTATGGGTCATACATTTGGTTTGTTCTCCAAGTCACAGAAAGGTGTATTGTTCGCGAATATGAGGGCGAAGATTGCGGACGAAAGTTACGACAACCCTAATAACCCTGCATATTTACCGCAGAGTCCCAATGCACCAAGGAGCGAAACCGATCGGCATGGTGAAGAAAATAACCCTATTCTGGGTGATCCAGGTTACGGTCAAATAGGACGATGGCAGACGGTTCAATTGGATGCGCTAGAGAACAGTATTGATCAAATCATTGAGCAGTACCTGAGAGATAAGTCATGGTATGCGAGTGTGCGCTGTCGCGAAGCGTTATGGAATATGTACCGCAGGATTGAATGGTGGGTGGAACAGCAGCAGCCTCCAGACAAAACGCAATATCAGCGGGTACTGCAAATGATTAAAGATTGTATTCGCAAGATTCTTGAAAATGCTCAGAAGCCTGGAGGCAGCCATCATGGTGTGTCATTGCCAGTCTGTCCGGCACCCTACTACCATCATTTTAGTGGGAATTACTTCAATCATTTTGATGCAACCGTATATGAGATACCGCTCTTTTCGATGAAAAAGGACATACCCTTCTCGAACAAATTTCCTGATTTCTTTAGATATGTCTCATCGACGGAGGATCAGGAATGGGTAGCTGTCCATTCCGTAGGCCGAAATGAACAATCTGGTTCAGAGATGATCTTGAAACTGGATCTAGGGCTTCTCGAGATTGGAAACTCATCCAAAATCACATTTAACTGGCGTGTGAAGCGTTATGGACAGATCAGGTTCAAGTACCTGGCTAGTGCTAAGCGCGGTAATGGCATGCTGTTCTATATTAATGGGCAGCAAGTCGGAGGCGAATGGAGTGAAAATATCGGATGGCAGGAAGCTGCATTTACACTGCAGCCAGGTCAGATGTACAAGTTTGACTGGCTGATCCGCAAAATGCGACCTGAAGTATGGCAGAACAATGGCATCTATATCAAGGATGTTGAAGTGGTTGAGATTGTGGATACACGCAAGCCGCCTGCGCCGAAGGATTACGATCTGGATGGCGAGGACGTATATGAGTATGGAAACTGGGTTGTAAGATCACCGCAAAGTGTGGCACAAGCACATTTTAAAGGACAGTTCATTACGGATGATTTGCGTAAGAAAACCATGACAATGGACCTGGATAACGAATGTGATGGTACGATTTCATTTGCTTACAAAATGGGTGTGGATGAAGAGCCGTATCCCGATCATGATTATCAATTGTTTTTTGATGATGAATTCGTTCAGCGGACCCAGCGTGGATATGGAGATCATGGTAGCTATGCTCGCTCAGTGCATGGTGTGGAATGGATACTGAATGGGGACTATTCAGAAACAGAGACCAACCAGGCTAAAATCGAATATGAAATTGTTGCAGGGCCGGATACGACGGTGGACTTAAGAGGTGCACTTGAAGTAACTTGTCCCCCGCGAGAGATTGATCATTGGGAGCCGTCTCATCGTGGACAAGGGATTGGGAAATATCAATGGTACATCTCGGGAAATCCAAGTTGGATTGATCAAGGAGATGTATTGCGTCTGGAAGAGCCAAAGGAAGGGGATATGATTGCTCAGACCTCGGTACCTTTACAGGATGAGGGGTGGTTCATATTCAGTTATAAGCACCAGTTACGGCCTACTGAAGCGTTTGAGGTAACTGTAAATGGTATGTCCGTTCATTATACAACGATGAATGGTAACGGCGAACAAGTACGTATTCCTCTGCAAGCTGGAAACAACGTAATCCAATTTCGAATCAGAGATAGTTTAACGGAAGACCCCTTTAAATATAAGTTGGACAAGTTGTTTACTTATGGTAATAACACGGGCAATACATACCGTACAACGTCTCCGCTAGGTTCATATGTTGATGTGAAACGTGGATGGGATGTAACGGATGCTGGTGCAAGGACGGAACAGAGCGGGGATACGATCACGTACAAAGCGGAGTTGAACCCTGGTGCTAAATTTAATATTAAAGAACATATGCGGATTTATCCCGCGATGGACTATAATTATGATCCAGAAACGGGTGCAAATAGAGATAAAATGGTATTTGATGAACTGTTCAATGATGAAGATAAGATTGATTCAAGATTAAGATTTATAGGAAGCTGGGATTGGAAAGAATTGATTCATGGTGATGGCGTGATGTGGGCGCAGGGACATGATCAGGAATTCATCTGCGAACTTGATGCACAACTGGATAAGCCAGGTTACATATTCTGGCAGTATGGTGGCGATTTCGATCCCGGAGAGAAATTGGAGCTTCAGGTAGATGGCGTTTCAGTCTGGACAGGAAATCAATCGAATGGAAACGATGGAACAAACTGCATGTATCCAGTTCCCTCAGGCAGTCACCGTTTTCGCTGGATTTACCGGGATGGTAAGGCATATGTGCCTAGCGACGGTAACCCAGGTGGATCTGGCAGCGGATCTGCAAATCCAGGCGGAAACGGTACCGGAAATGGTCAGTCAAATGGTTCGACTACAAATCCATTTGGAGAATTATGTTTTCCTGGTGGAATGAAAAATCATGAGATTCAGTATGGACAAAGTTCTTATTCAGGACGGTCTGACCAGACGAGTCTGTGGGGATGGAAAAATGAAGGAGCAACTTATGACGGCAGTCATAGACTTCTGGATGAAGGGAAATATATTACCCGGGATTTTTATGCTCCTCACATTGGTAAAATTGATTATGTTGAGACACTAAAGGTATATCCTATAAAGAAATTAAACAACACGGGTTTACGACCCATTCGAACTTCGGACATGATGAGACAATATTATGCCGAACCAGGTACCATTTATCAAAATAAAGAAAACAATTATTACGGATTAAATGTGAAAAGTCTATCTCCTGGGGAACCGAAAACGGAGTTTGATAGTCCACATACCAAAATGATTTTTCAACGATTTTACTGTGAAGGCGAGTTTAGCATTGATTTTAGATATATTTGTTATCTGAGAGATAAGGATCAACAAAAAGCGAGATTTAGGGTGTATTTTTATCCTGAATCTGGTACGAAACGAATAATATTAAACGAAATTAATAACAGAGGGAAAAATAACGGGAAAGTGAATTACAAGAATATAAGTGCTACTGACTGGAATACAGCAGCGACCTTTTCTGAAACAGTTACTAATTTGAAAGCAGGATATTACTATATCTGCATTGGCATTACGGATACTTTTGGTGACAGTGATCAAGATAAAGATGGTTTTCTCTACCATGCTTCTATTAAGAATCTATCCATTAAAACAAAAGACTCTGCTGGATTGAACGGCGGCAATCTGGTTTATCCTAACAGAACGGATAGTGAGACGTATGTATTGGTTGATTTGATCGATAAAACTGCAGGTTCAACGCTTTACTCCTATCGTTACCCTGCAAGTAATGGACAGATACAGACATACAATATGGATTTTACTCCTTATACAATACCTGGTAAGGCATACACAGTTCAATACAGTTTGCATAAAGCATCAGGTACAGCTGGCGGTAGTGGCTTGGATGCTGGAGGATTTACACTTAGTGGAGGACGTTTTAGAGAAACTTGGAATGCGTACTGTACAGATTCACAGGGGCGTTTGTACCTGGAAGGGCAATCACCACATCCTGGGGAGGATACATGGAATCCACCTGGCCCAGGCACGACTGCGCCAGATGGTGGCAGTCATGCCTGGCTCGACGTTATTCGATTGTACGAGAATAGAGATAGGGTTTGTCGAGGAACCAAAATTGTCATTGAAACTTATGAGGACGGTCAACTATTAATTCCACCACGACCAGTGACAAATGAAGATGATCAGATCATCTCCATTGAAGTCGAGAATACCTCAGATCAGAAAAAAAATTACGAGGTTCGCGTTCGATTCGAGCAGGACTGCCCTGGAGATGGCGCCATGATCTGGGGAGGTTCAATGCAAATTGAAGATCGTAGCAAATTAGATCCATCCTGGGCAGAAGTGACCCACTTCGAAGTTTG
This sequence comes from Paenibacillus sp. LK1, assembly GCF_002750415.1. Classification (NCBI taxonomy): domain Bacteria; kingdom Bacillati; phylum Bacillota; class Bacilli; order Caryophanales; family Paenibacillaceae; genus Paenibacillus; species Paenibacillus sp. LK1. Next base: position 26,497 of record NZ_PEII01000010.1, on the reverse strand, counting down.
GAATAACAAACCAATCTGGATGGGCGGCTGCGATAACAGTAATATGCGCGTAAAAATTACACGTGAAGACGGAAAAGTATTATGGGATGAAAAGTATTACGGGGATGGGTATCAGGGCTTCGAACTGAATGATCTGGCTCCCAAGCCATATAGCAAGTATAAAGTGGAGATTACTACGGATCAAAAAGGGGAAATTAGTGACTGGACAGGAAAACGATACATGACCACCTTCCGGGTGCATGACTTCAAAGCCTACGAAAGATGGGTGTGGGTACCTGAGCCGTTTGATTGTCAGCTCGATTTCTTCATTGACGATGAGCTGATCAAAACATTCACTCAAGAGGGTGGATACTATTCCTTCTCACATCCGGTGCCCAAAGGCAAACATGAGTTCAAATGGGTGTTCACCTCACTTCAGGAAGTAGGTACACGTAGTTACGAATACGCGAACCTGGACTGGATGAAACTGACCAACTGGATCTGTGATGACGTCTATGTCATTCCTTACTGCGAAGGTGGAGGTGGAGACCAGTGTGTAGAAGCACTCATCAAGTGCTTGCTGGAAGTTTGGAAAGCAAGGCCTAAGATGTGTGTGATCGGTAAGCGGATCTGGCTATTCACGTAATGAAAGGAGGATCTTTATGGGTGTTGCAAGATTGATAGAATCAGGCAGGATTTACGAGGAAGACTTCACCAATTCCAACTCCAGCCTTGATTTTAAATGGGAAGTGCTGCCTAACGACCCTGCCCGCTTTGAAGCGGGTAGAGGTAGCTTAGTGCTGAAACATGGCTCCGATCCACTGTATATGTTCTACAAACCTTTAACGGATATCAAGCAATTCGTGATGGATGTGAGGAACAGTTACAACCCGGATACGGAGGGGTGTTATGGAGGCGTTATTGTTTTTGTGGACGAGCATAATTTCATGGAGATTGAAGAGTTTCTAGATATGTCTCTGCCAACCCCTTTGTTGAAAACCTATCCTTGGATTCGGTTAGTACGAGACTACAACTATTATACGGCATATTGGTCAGATGATGGCTTGCTGTGGAACATTATAGGTTCCGTTGAATTGGCGGGAGCGCCCAAGATTGGTCTCTATTTAAAAGGGGATGGAGATCATCCAATGCAAGTTCAGTATATTCGAATCAACAAGGGGACGTCTGTTGCCGTAGATAATCTGACCAAAGGAACTGTGGTAGATCTGATTGACAAGAATGGGATTGTGCTCGAATCAAGAGTATGTCGGTCCGAGGAAACGGTTGTGCATTTTGATATGGGACAATATTTGTATCCGTTTGAGGGGAATTTCGGGGTTAAGCTTCCTGATGGCAATCGTTTTATGGCCATGGATTCCATAAAGCTCTTTAGAGGTGACCAAATGTATTTCGAGGTTACTCCAGATTTATATTATAAAGAGTCGAATCCTGAAACCGGAGAAGATTTCGATGTCCTGCTTTACCCAAACACGGATCGTTTCCTTGGTTATTTAACAGCAGGTGGTTCCGCAACTCAAGAAGTTCGAATGGTCGCCAAAAATCCCATGCTGTCAGGAGAATTTAAGGATGTAACCTTTGCGATTACAACAGGCACGGAAAAAGTACAAATTGCGCCTGACGTTGGAGGTATCCCGGGTGCTTTCAGTTACTCAATCACGGCCTTTAGCATTTCGCCGGGAGCCTCCTATCCATTTTGGCTGCGAATGGAAAGGGAAGAATCACAAGATAGATATGCCTCCCAAGTTAAATTTTCTCTCCAAATGTATTCGACATACATCTAGCTTAATTTTAATGGAACCATTACGTATAGATTATGTAAGGCAAGAATGGAGGTGGTCAAATGTCAGTAAGAATTAACCAGTCTCATACATCGTCCGCCAGGAGTCATAGGGAACTAAGTGATATCGGAGTTAGAACGCATACTGAGATTGATTCCTATCTTGCAGAATTGGATGACGCCAGAGGTTCTGAGGTTAGTCTGGGTGATCGAATGACTCTAGTAGAAGAATCTGCAAATGTTAGCCGTGATAAGGTAATTGATCATGAGCAGAGACTAGACGATGTGGAGACTACAGTAACTTCGAACAACTCACGACTTGATGATGTTCAGCAGGACATTCTGACGGTAAGAGCAGATGTCAACGTCCTTTCGAAGAATCAGGATGATCATGAGAAAAGATTGAGTTTGGCAGAGATAGAAATTAAGGAAGCACGTGGAGAAGAGGTATCGATAAATCAACGTTTTGATACTTTGGAGAAGGTCATTGAGGTTGTATCTAAGCAGCCCATTCAGGATTTCGCCATTACGAACCCCACATATCTGAGTATGTATAACAGTGTTCAAGTTACGATTAATGCCGGGAGAGCGAGTATCAACAAGGTTATTGTAGATCAATTTTCCCAAACATTTAGCATTCCGGACATCACAGCAAATACATCTTATTATATTTTTCTGCATGAGGATGGCAGGTACTCCTATAGTATAAAAAAGGAGGAACCGCAAGATGCTATAATTATTGGTGGACTTGATGTTGGGGTATCACCAACGACTTCACTCACGGCTATGGATTTTAGATATTTCTTAACTAAGGGCTCTATCGAAAATGACATGTCTGCACTAGGAGAACGCGTAACTAGTCTGGAAACAACTGTTGGCATGCATACCACAACGATCGTTACACATGATGCAGAGATCAAAGCCATGCAAACCGAATTGGAGACCACTTCAAAAGAGGTTGTTGTTTCACGGGAAGATAAAAATGGAGTCGTCTATGATGCTCTTAAAGACAGACTCGATAACATGCAGAGCCGACTTGAATTAGCTGAAAGCCGAGGTACCATGGAACATCAATCGGTATTTCACTTCACTTCGTCTCCTAACAGTAGATTGTCGATTACCAGGGATTTTCAGGTACCTCGATACGTGATTGGTTCAAATTCCGCAGAGGTATTTCTGGACGGAATACGCATGGATGTAGGGGACGATTACATTGAATATAGCGATACGCTTATTCGGTTTAGATTTGATGTGCCTAAGGAAGCTAGAGTAACTGTCATTGGCCGAGGGTCTATCATTAACACGACTTCGGTAACGGATTATACCTACTATCCCGATGGAAAAGTACATAGAGAAAAGATTAATGGAGGAATTAATCGCACGATTGAGTACTTCTATAGCATGGATGGAAACCTCGAACGACAAGAGATTACTGAAAGTAGCGGACAGATCAAGTCCATTGAGTATCAGCGAGATCTTACAGGTAAGGTAATGAGGGAAATTAACAATGGAGCTGAGTATTACGTGCTTCAAGGGGGAGATACCTTCGATGATACGGACATCCGCAGAAGAATTGATTTTCTTGAAGGATCTGCTCTGGAACTAGATGTCGTATATAACTATTATTCAAATGGTGACATCGAGTCCGAGGAAGTGTTCTCTGTGAACGTGACACCGCAGCTTTTGAAAAGAACATCATTTACCTACAATACGGACGGTACGGTGAAGACCGAAACCTTGATTTATGACGGCCGAGGAGTTCAGAAAGCGTTTGAATATGACGCTATCGGTAATATCAAACAAGTAAAAATCAGAAAGGTTGTGATTTGAAGTGACGAGGACTGTACAGGATGTCAAATTTGCACTCCATACCATTATGGATAAGTTAGTGGGCAATCATTCGGAGCCATTCAATACAGAGGAAATCGAGATATTAATTTTTGCTTTTGAAAGCAATATTCTGTTTGATAATGTGGCACATAAGTTTTTGTCTTCGCTTAAAGGACTACCGGAAATACATGAGGCTGCTATTACTGATATGGAGTTAGAGGATAAAGCAGTAGAAGAAGAGCAGTCTTATCCAGAAAATCTCATAAAAGAGAGAAGTGACATGGTGAAAGCAATTCTTCTTACTGTAGTCAAAGAGAACATCTTTCACGATATGAAAATTAGATTAGGTGCCTAAGGAGGTAAGGTAGTTGGCTGAAAATATTTTGTTAGGTGCCCTGCGTCGTTATGAGTTCTACTCGTATTGTTCAACATTCATTAAGACCCTGTATGACACTGTAACACAGGATTTGTATGGCGACATCCACTGGGAGTGGTCTTATAGCAATAATAATACGTATGCTCAACCTAAGTCTTGGAACACAGGCAAGATTGGGGTAGCTAATTTAGGGACAATTACTGCTAAAAATATAAAAGATCCGAGTATGTTTTTTACAATTTGCATGAACTCTACTTCTTATAATTATGGAAATGATAATGGATACGGGGCTATGTCTAAGAATTATGTTCTGAGGACAGGTCTTAGAAATAACGGCGATTCAGTAGTTCCCGACTTATATACTAACTTGGGTGCAGTATCCGAAACCCCATTACATACCATGGATTCTAATTCGGTCCATGGTTATGATTACCGAAGTACTAACACTGCAGTCAACGTCTACTTAAAGTGGAGTGTTTTTATTACAGAGAATTACATTTTTCTTTATGGAGAGCCACAGTCAAACCTAAATGTAGCTTATCCATTCAGAATGTATATTGGCAGAATACAACCCTTTGAAGAAGAAGATCCGTTGATTGCCAATGACAACGTGGGCATATTTTCTCATTTTCCTCACGGTCTAATTGACAATGATGATGAACTTAAATACCGGACAGGACGCGGATATATGCGTGCTTCACGTAACGGGACACCTAATGCACTGTATCACTTTGCAACGAGTTCCCAAGTACCTTCACCAGGTGTAGGGGGAAGATTTTTCATCTCTCCATTTTATGTATGGCATGAAACAGAAGGTGCCAGAGGCGAGTTTCATGGTATAAGAACCGCAGTACTTAAGGATGCTAGCAAATACCCCGACGGATCAATTCTTGATTTGGGAGATGAAAGATATTATGTCTTCCATGCATTTGACCAAGCACATCCTGCAACGAATCAGCAGTTTTATGCAACAAACGGTACAGCTTATGCTGGCCAACCCTACTTCTTTGATTCAGCATTACTTCTCGGTGGCGGACAGCGAGTGCTGTTGTTCGAGATTGAAAAGGAGGTGTAATACATGACAATGATACGCAGACACGAGTTTACCAGTACCTTGAGTGTATTTGCTTCAACACTTGTTAGCACGTTAAAAGATGCACTCGACCCCTATTGGGATACAATATATACGGCCGAAACGACCTATGCCAACTGGGGAAATGCGCTGCTTACTAATAAAAAAAATACATCCATGCGTTTTACGATGTGTGTATGGGCGCACGCCAGAGGAGTCAATATTCGTTGGGGACTGAAGAATCTTGGAAGCAACATAGCATCGCCAGATCTATTCGTAAATCCACCATTAGACACAGATAAATTCATGTTGGAAACTCCCTTTTTGTGTCATAACGGACAGTATAATGTGAATTATAAGTGGTCTGTGATTACGAATGAAGATATCTTGTTCATCCACGGGGAGAGTCTAAACTACCCGGAACGAGCCTACCCAGTACGGATATTTCTAGGTAAATGCCAGTCATTAGAGCAAGAAGATCCGGCAATCGCGAATAAGTTCTATGGTATATTCCCACATATGCCTTTCAATACTTCGGATAACAACACGTCAGATCAATACGACACCCCAAGGGGGGTTGTAATGACTTCCCGGAATGGAGCAGAATATGCGCTATACAACTTTGGAACGGAGTCCATTCCTTCTCCAGGTGTAGGCTCAAGATACTATGTTACTCCGTTCATGGTGTACCACCCATTGGAAGGAGCGCGGGGCGAATTTAAAGGCATGCGGTCCATTGTTTTCAAAAACAGTGCGCAGCACCCGGACGGATCGATACTCGACCTTGGTAATGACGGTAAGTATTATGTGTTTCATGTCGTGGATCAAGATTATCCCAATACGGATTATGGACGGTATTACTACAATACGAATCAGGTTGCTGTGTATGGCAGGCCTAAGTTTTTTCACGGTGCCAGACTGCTTGGTGGCGGGCAAAGGGCTTTACTTTTCCAAATCTAGGAGGTGTTTATGAGGTATGGCCAATTTCTCAGGTAGAGTTAAAATGAATGAATTATTCGCAAATATGGTACAGGGGTTTAAAACGATTGCGGGTTCGCCCTGGTCGATCTTTTATGAAACAGCCAGTGTGATCGTGCTCAAATCAGTTGGTACTACAGGTACAGACAAGTTGTTCTTCCGACTCGAGGTTGGAAATACAAAGGGAACTACGGGGAACAAGCTCTCAGTGAGCGTGTGCGAAGATGTTATGGCAACAGACGGCAGCATCCCGGTGGGTAGAGCTGAAGTGAAAAAGGACTTTCTATGTCATACCAGTATTGTGGACACGAATCTATTGATCGATTATCAGGTTTCCGTCCAAGCGAACCGAATCATTATTTATTTGCAGGGTGATGTGAACTCGGTTACAGGCATCTCTAATCTAGGTTACTTCGGAATTTTGAACAGGTATGCCACAGAGGCGGATTCCTCAAGTTTGGGTGTCGGCCTCAGTTACAACGGGGATAACGGCATCCGAACGTTAAGGGATAAAGATAAACAGATGGTCAACAACATCTATGATGCTTATTCTGCAATGCTTCCGGTTAATCCAGGTTGGGGTTCTCTTTATCATCTTGCCCCGGTTATTATGTGCAATGGTGTGGAAGGACCAAGAGGTGAACTTATTGATATTTATGCAGTACCTTCTGCCGGTGTTTCCCATGGAGATGAGATCAAAGTAGGTACCAAAACATATAAGGTGTACTCGTTGTCCATCGGTGGACAGAGCTTCTTATCAGGCGCTACGGTTGCTGTCCTGATGAATTAAGGTGGTGAGTGGACATGACAGTGCATCAAGGAAACGTTGTAGGAACCGCCGCGAGCGGTTCTCTTTTTACCCAAAGTAAGGCGGGAGTCCCTCATCGTGTTGGATACGATCTCAATGCTGTTCCGTTAACCTTTGAAGGCAAGGAAATGATCTATTCGCTAGGAGCACTATCTACTACGGCTGAATTAATTGACATCTATCGTTGGGGAACGTGGAGGCTGCTGGACAGCCATGGTGATGATCTGATCGGATACGTTACGGACAAGTATATTTACGGAGCAAGAACGAGGATTGGAATTCCTTACGAAAAAAATATGATCCTGAAGCACAAGTTCTTGACTCAATCTAGTGGAGTAGGCTTAATCCGAGAAACCATCAGAGGACTGAAAGTGAAGCAGAATTATGCAGGTCTCGATTGGTGTATCAAGGTCAAAATTCCTGTTAACCAGTCCGGTTTGGTAGGAAAAACGTGGGGAGATTGGTCTTACAGTGGAAGTGGCAATACGTCAGGTGCTTACCTGCGTCCACGGAGATATCCTGATACACATATTCCTAGAAGGAGGGAAAAGCCTTGAATCGAACATGGAAACTGATGGAGGAGATGAGAAAAGTGATGTTGCCAGTTTCATTTGCCCGAAGAGTAGAGTATGTTGGCGGTGGGGCAATGGCGTTGATCGATATTCCGATGGAGCATCCTCGATTCATGATTAAAACGATCAGGGTCATTCCGTCCAGAGAAACGAATGTGGAAGTTCATGTACTGAATAGCGCAGGCCCTCATCCGGAGGTTCTGTATTTCAACAATGCCCAATACTCGACGGGAAATTTTATGGAAGGCATTTACGATATGATCGATTTGCCTTATGAGGACATCGATGGGACTTCCACACTTCACTTGTCGTTGAAAAATTTAGGAACAGATATGGCCAACTTCGATATAGAGGTCGTTGGTTTGACTACAAGGTAGGAGGGATACCATGGATATTGTTTCATTCAGCAAAGCTGCCAAGGTAGAACGTGAAGTCAAACAAGCCAGAGATTCCTTTGCCACGCTTGATGGAAGACTGGACGCAGTGTCCACTGGTAATGTCGTTTCGGTGAGACTAAAGACGGAGCTGCCGACCATAGGTGAAGCAGGAAGATTATATCTGGTACGCCAGGACTCAAGCAATCAGAACACTTCAACGACGTATACATACAGTGGTGGGGAATATGTGAAGGTTGGCGGTGACCGAGTTTCTAATCATACCGATAACGGAGCCGTGAATATCAATGGTACCAAAACGATGATTTACTCCCATCCCGTCACACACAGTGCGGACATTATAATAGATGGAAGTACTAAAGTGATTATGACCTCACAAGAGCGTGAAAAGCTACTCAATATTGAGAATGAAGCGAATCATTATATCCATCCGGATACACATAGTGCAGATATGATTATAGATGGTGCAACCCGTGTGAGTATGACTTTGTCCGAGCGCAAGCGCCTGAGTGTGACGGACCCTTGGGATGCAATCAGCGATTTGGTGGATTATACAGACGTAGTTACATATTTTGCTTTTGATATGCAAGGCCGGGTCATTCGACAAGTCGTCACAGACAATTACATGGAGCAGGTCGTCACAGAGCCATTGCTGACCATGCCGATTTCGACAGATGGATATGGGCAAAATGATTCGTTTTTGGTGATATCTGTTGGTGAAGTTCATCGGTTGGACGGACAAGAATTCGTGCAGCTCCCGACCTTGGTCGATGTAATATATCAATATGATGATGAAGGAAGACTGGATTCAAAGTCCATCACCAGGATGGCAGCAACCCCAATTCAAACCAACTTCAAATACATCTATGACTCTTTGGGCAATCGCATAGCGGTTAAGAAATATTAAGGGATAGCTTATGCTGTCCTTTCTTTGTTTCAAAAAAAGAGAAATGCGGCTGCACAGGGTTAACATCCTGACGATTAGGACGTATAGAGAGAATAGTGAAGGTATGAAGGCTAACACTTGAAGTTTATTCTTTATTTCCTAATAACGTTAGAACACTAATTTAGCCAGGAGGTATTACTAGATGAATATTGGACTCACCGCTCATTTCTATTTCAAGGGAAGTGGCAAAAAGAAAACAGTGACATGGATTGAGGACAATCCCCGGCTACAACAGAAAGAGAAGGATTCCGATAAGGTTGTACGCGAGATTCCTTTAACTGCCGATGAAGTCAAGCAAGAATACCGAAGACTTTTCACTAAACATAAAAATGAGGGAAAGTCGATTACTTTGGAAGATACAGATGATGTTGTTCATATCATTGATCTCACCGATGTTCGCAATATTGAACTTACTTCAAAGGAGGGAACCATCGATGCTGTACAGACTGACCTTTGCGTTGAATCATGAGGAGATCATCACGATGGAGATGACCACGGAGAAGGACGACCTAGTTGGTGCAACGGAAGAAGCGTTCGATGTAATTGAGAAGGAATATGGTGCCAATGTGGTTTTGAATCTAGTGGCGTTCAGCCTGCTCAAAGTTGACGTGCCTAATGAACAATGAAGTTAAAAATAGATACTAAAACGAAATAGTATAGTTTTAAACGTAATGTGCTGCTTTATTTGCATAATTGTAAGCCATAGTAAAACCAGTGATATACCCCAAGCCTACTTCTGGGGTCTATTCCTTTTTCATGAAAAGATCGTGGGGACTTTAGTCCGTAAACGCATTGAAACTTGTCTTGTATAAAGAGTTTTGATTAAATTAGGTTTGATTATTGTATTCAGGGCAATAGGAGGAAAAAGGATGATTGTAGGGAGGGATGTGAACATTGACATAAAAGACTTGGAAAGAGAACTCGCGAAAATGGCATCAAGAATAAGAAAAGATTTTACTGAACGCGGGCCAGTAGATACCAGAGTCGTCATCATGAATTATTTTATCATCCTTAAGTTTACAGCAAAATTCACCAAACCTGAAGCGTTCATGCTTGAACACATGCAATCGCATTCCAGTCAGATCTTTGCCGAATACAAGCTGAAGCTTGCAGAAATGATGAGAGAAGATTTCAGTCCTGTTTTCTCCTATATTCACCTGGGTTTGAAAATTGAAGATATTGAAACCATGTTCTTTGGCACTGATTTTGCGGAACAGGTAACCGTCTTTAAAATGAACAAGGATGTTGAGGGGCTGCTGAAAAATGATGCAATAAACATGCCTTAAGACCCATGAAAATTCATTTTGTTATTGGATAGGTTCTTCGGAACTGATTTTGATGTTGACAATATCCTACATATTTCCTTATACTACCCTTATGGCGATCAGATAGAATTAATAATCTTGACGAAGCCTGTAATCGTATAAAAGGGCTTCAAGACCATATCTTCGGTAATTGGAACGAAATAGATGTCAGACCAAGACCGACACATTCCACCATTTTGGTATTTTCCTAGTGGTGCGCTCTGTGTTGGTCTTTTTGTTTGCAAAAAAAACGGGCTTTACGTTTCGCATTTGGCTTCGTATATAGTGGGTAAATGGTGTACTAAAGAAGCTGATAAAAATATGTTGCGAACATTAGTTCGTATTTGTTATTCTGAATGTAATAGGTTGGAAAAGTATCTCTGATAAATTGTCCCATTGCTGAGCTTTGAAAGTTAGTTTTATATCTTGATGTGGATCGGAAGGGGAGGTGGATCATCTACGCAATTTTTATGTAATGCAAAAGACTTATCTAGCTTTAAGCATTGCCTGAAGAAGAAGTTTTCATATTTACGAAGAAGTGATAACACTACATATTAGATATGGTTTTTTGGACATCGGCAAGCAATATTTGAGGTTTGATTAGGGTTAGGATAGTAGATTGCTGAGTGAGCAAGAATTAATCAAAATTTTAACGATAAAAATGCAAGTTAGAGTTAACAAACAACTAAACAACTAAATAGTTATTGGGGGAAAATGATGATGTCTGCTACAACTGCTTTGGGGTTTGATGATTTATTTGAAATTGGGGATATAGATACGTTCTTGAACAAAGCACAGGAAAAATGTCGCCATAAACTTAGAGGCAAAACGTTTGCAGGGATGGAAAAAGAGGATGTAACGCAGGAGATCATGATTAAGTTGTATAACGCGCTGGACAAGTATGACGCAGAAAAAGCAAAAATGTCGACGTTTGTTGATCACCTAATCGAAAACAAAATCAAGGATATGTACCGCAAATGCATGTCTGAGAAAAACCTCAGTGTCGTTAACGCTGTCCAGCTAGTGTGTACAGATCTTGGTGCAAGTGATGAAAGTGATGGAACAGATACAGCGCTAACGCTTGGGCACGCTGGGTTTGCTTTTGAGAATTTTGAATTCGTAACTGACATCATGGAGAATATGAAACTTAATGACCGGGAAAAAGAGATTTTTAAACTTCGAACCTCCGGGTACGAGTTTGTAGAAATTGCAGCAATGTTAGGTGTATCCAAGGCACGCATATCACAGTTATGGAAAGCGATTCGTGAGAAATACGAAGCTCTGTAGTTTTAATAAAGTGGCAATTCATAGCCAAAGTTTGTTGCAGATCGACCAAAACGGTACATAGAACTAAAAGCACCCTTAACGGGGTGCTTTTTTATATCGTATAGAGTAATTAAGCGTTTGAATAATGGAAGGTGGCAGAAGAATATGCTCAGTGTTGTTGTGTTGGGATTTACTTTGGAAAGTCTGTCGGGATTTTCTGATATTGCTTGGGCCCACCATGATTCAGCTAAAGCGTCCGGCCTAAGTAACCGGGAGTATGCGTTGATTATAGAGAAGGTTGTCTTTCAAGCAGATGCGTTGCTCGTTAATCTTGATGTGGAAAAGCTGACTCCTACTGAGGTAGTGATCTTGCATCATGCGTATATTCAAAACAAACCGATCATGGGTGTAGGACTCAGAGTATGGGAGCCTGTCATTGAGGAGATGTTGTCCAATCGAATAAATGATCTTGAGCGTGCTGTAAAGCATATTCGAACGCATTATACGCTCATAAGTGGCACCCTAAATGCCTCTCCTGTGGTACATCGTTAACTGTTAATAATATAACGCGTATAGAGAAATTGAAGAGTTGGATATCCGAGTCTAAGATAATTTAAATATGTGGAGGAATAACTGTATGACACAAATGATAAAAGCAAAAGACGATACATTAACCGAAGAATTGGTTGCAAGTCTGATTGGTAAATGCGTTCACGCACCAACGAATGTGCATGAGATTCAAACGCCAACAGGCGCAACAACAAAAGCCAATGTATGGTTTGCAGGTATTGTAGCTGGCTATGAAAAAGCCGTTATTGGATTCAACTACGAAGCGGACGAATTTCACGAAGAACCGCAAACCTACTACAACATTCATTTAACGGACGGTATGGGATATATTCTCACAAGTGCATTTGAACTTGAGATCCATGAGTTGACACAAGAGGAGTTTGCTCAATTGATCGAGGAGAAGAAAAAAGAGGAGAGCACTACTGAATCCCCTTCTGCTGTACAAAGCGATAAAGAAACAAACGAACAAACAAACGAACAAACAAACCCTGAGCTTCTTATCGCTAATGAATAAATGGACATGAAAAATTATGCCTTAGATATCGCTGTAAAGATGTTTACATCACCATCACCAATGGACCTAGAAGAACAGATTAATATCTGGATGAATGACAATCCCAATGTATTAGTCACTGGATTAGATGTTACTTCCACTTACGATTCAGCAAATAGCAGGATAGAGTATACAGCAATCTTGGCATATCAGACCAGTGAACGAGATGAGTCTTAGTAGGAAAAGAGAAGCCTTTAAATTCGACTATACACCCTCTAATTAATTGGGGTACAAGTTCGTACAAGCATTGAAAAACTACGGTTTCCTTCTATTATATAAGGCTTAACCTAAGGAGGTGAGCAATCCCGTTGGTCACTTTTGAAAAAATCGGGATTATCATTACGGCGGTACTGGCATCGATAACGATATATGGAGGGCTGATTGTACCAGCTGCTGTTAATCCGATTGGAGAACAAAACACAAAACAAACCCTAAAGCAAGTGAAGTCAAATCCGGACGCTACGTCCCATAAAGAAATGGTAGATATGTTAGAGCTTTATATAGAATCTTATCAGGAGAAGATAGTAAGCCAGCCTAAGCTGCTGAAGTATGTGAAGTGGGTGGACCATTATATTGAAGGCTCCAATATGGATTCTGTGTGGATATTGGCCATGATGTGGCAAGAGAGCCGCTTAGTAGAGGATAGCACATCATCTCATGGAGCCATTGGACTCCTTCAAATACTACCAAGTACGGCCAAATCGTTTGGTGTTAGCGGCAGTGACTTATACAAGCCGGAAATTAACATCAAAACCAGCATTGAATATATGGAATATCTATTGGAAAAGTATGACGGAAACCTCCGTACAGCAACAATTGCGTACAATCAGGGGGAGGGCAATGTAGACAAAGGCAAGGCTCGCCCCTGGTATTACAATCAAGTGAAGAAACACCATAACAATATGGTTCAGATACTAAAGAAAATCAATAAAGAACGTTAGAACGGTAGATTGTTGGTGAACTTCCACAACATTTACATAGGGAGATCTAGATGGATAAATTTTCAGAACATATTAGCATGAATTTGAAGTTGGACAAGAAATTTTACTCTATGGACCTAGTAGGAAATATTGAACGATGTCAAGTCGATGAACATTTTCTCGGAGATAGTATTTTGGTTAATGAGAACTTGATTTGGCATTCAGTACATAAATACATTGGAAAACCGGAAGTCATTATCAAAAATCATTGTGTGGAAAAAGACGATATTCTTCAATTGGGACGCCTTGGATTTATTAAAGCAGTCAAAGCATTTGATACAGGACGTGGGGTGAAATTCAGTTCGTTTGCTGTTACTGCGATTGTAAGGGAAATCCGATGTTTTCTGAGAGACAGCGCAAGTATTATTCGCCCCACTCGCACGGCTACAGAATTAATTAACCGAATCAATCGGCTGGAGCACGATATGGGGTATCTTCCGACCGCTCATGAAATCGCTCTGTTGCTTGATGAGGAAGAGGAGAAAATCAATAAGGCCCTACAAGTGGGCAAGGGAGTTAAATACCTGGATGAGCCTGTCGGAGCAGATGATCAGCAAGCCCAAGCAGTTACATTGATGGATACCATTTATAGCGGAGAAAATATTGAAGATGGAGTGGTCGACAGAATTTATGTTGATGCAGTTATAGAATCGGTGAAAAGCAAGTTAAGCGAGAAGGAAGTCACTGTCCTGAAGCATCGGGTAGAGGGTTTTAATCAAACACAGACAGCAGAGATGGAGGACATTAGCCAGATGAGAGTCTCCAGAATTATGCGGAAAGTGGCCAAGATGCTGGACAATAAATAAATATAATAAATCCTAGCATCTCAATTTTTTAAAACAGCAAAAATCCCTTCCGCTGCATGTGCGAGAGGGATTTTTGCTGTTTGCTAACACTGGGACATACTTCGGGTTGTCCTGTCATAAGCTAGTACAAGATTCCAAGTGACCCGGAGGAATGAATCGATGCGAAAATTAATGAAATTTATGGCATGCATGCTTGTACCCTTGTTTCTGTTTCCCTCAATTGGACTTGCTGAAGCTCAGGGAACCATACCTGGCCCCTCAAATCATGCGCAAAGCGCTGCTCTCATTGATGTGACGTCGGGCCGAATATTGTACAGCAAGGACGGGGATAAGGAACTCAGAATTGCCAGCTTGACCAAAATCATGACAGCAATTGTTGCGATTGAACACGGTAAACTGGATGACAAAGTAAAGGTAACTTCTTCGGCTTTTGCCAAAGAAGGGTCATCCATCTATCTCAAGCTGGGTGAAGAAATGACACTGGAAAACATGCTGTATGGGCTGATGCTTCGATCGGGCAACGATGCGGCCTCGGCGATTGCTGAACATGTCGGTGGATCTGAAGAAGGTTTCGTTCTTTTAATGAACAAAAAGGCAGAGCAAATTGGTCTAACCCATTCCCATTTTATGAATCCCCATGGACTTGACGCAGATGGTCATTACTCGACCGCCAATGATCTGGCACGCTTAACCGCGTATGCGCTCAAGAATCCGGTATTCAAACAAATTGTAGCTACGGAGAACAAATCGGCCCCAAATCCGAATGAGAGCTGGGAGTATTCCTGGCAAAACAAAAATAAAATGCTGCGATTGTACGAAGGAGCTGATGGCGTAAAGACCGGATATACCAAAAAAGCATTCCGTTGTCTGGTCAGCTCTGCTACTCGCAATGGACAACAACTTGCTGCGGTAACCCTGAACGATGGAGACGACTGGAATGACCATGCACGTATGCTGGATTTCGGTTTTGAAAACTTCCCTTTGGTGGAAATTGCAAAAAAAGAACAGCCTGTACAAAACACGGATGTGGTCACAGGCCGCGGGTTCACCTATCCTCTGGCGAAGAGTGAGACATCTTCATTGACGAAAAAGCTGATTTTACTCGAAAACCGTGTCCAAGAGAGTACAGAGGGAGATGCAAAAACGACTGATCCCACTTTTGGACTGGCCGGCCGAATTGATATGCAGCTTGACGGGAAACTTGTGGGTTCAATTCCTGTGTATCGCAAAGGAAGTTATATTCCGCCAGAGCCAAAGACAGAGGATGCAACTCTGGGGGGGATCGATGAAATTTCTACCTGGGCTTCCGCATGGCGTGCAGTATTAAGTCATTTGTTATCTCCATAATGAGGGGAGGGTTATCTTTTGATCAATTTAATCTGGCTTCTCATGATCGTAACCGGATTTGCTTTTGCAGCCGCACAGGGCAAAATTGAAGTCGTTACGCAGGCGGCTTTTGATGGAGCAGCAACCGGAGTCACGGTATGCTTTGGGCTGATCAGTGTGCTCGTGTTCTGGATGGGGATGATGAAAATGGCTGAGGATGCAGGGCTCTTGGGACGAATCGCAAAGCTGCTGGGTCCGGTTGTTGGCTTCTTGTTCCCGGATGTTCCGCGGAATCATCCAGCCATGGGCTATATTTTATCTAACATGAGTGCCAATCTGCTCGGCCTAGGCAATGCGGCAACCCCAATGGGGATTAAAGCCATGCAGCAACTGCAAGAGCTGAATCCGGATAAACAAACGGCTTCCCCTGCCATGTGCACGCTGCTGGCTCTGAATACAGCGAGTATCACCATTATTCCAACAACCCTGATAGCCATTCGGCTTAATTATCATTCTGCGAATGCCACGGAAATTGTAGGCACCACGCTAATGGCAACCATTATTGCGACATTTGCAGCCATCGTAGCCGATCGCTGGTACCGAAACAGGGCACTTCACAGGCCGCCGCGTGTACATAAAAGTGACAATCCCGGTATGAAAGGATGAGCAACGTTGTTAACCTTCATCAACTGGATTTCCGTCTGGGCCATTCCGGTTATCATCGCGTTTGTTCCATTATATGCGTTTACCAAAAAGGTCCCGGTCTACGAATCCTTTGTTGATGGGGCCAAAGACGGCTTCTCTACGGCAATTAGCATTATTCCCCATCTGGTAGGTATGATGGTAGCGATCAGTGTATTCCGTGCTTCTGGTGCATTGGATTATGTGATCAGCCTATTCGCACCACTTGTGTCCTGGATGGGGGTTCCGGGAGAAGTATTGCCACTCGGTATTTTGCGTCCTTTGACTGGGACAGGCTCGCTTGCCTTTACAACTGACCTAATTAAAACCTATGGCCCCGACTCGATGATTGGCCGCATGGCTTCCACGATTCAAGGCAGTACGGATACAACCCTATATGTATTGACTGTTTATTTTGGAGCGGTAGGGATACGTAATGGTCGCTATGCGCTCAAAGTTGGGTTGTTTTCCGATGTAGTTGGTTTCATTGCAGCCTTGGTCATTTGTTTGATTGTATTTGGTTAAAAATATGCCCTCTCCTTCCGATATACGAATTATGCTAGAATGATAGCGGAGGAGAGTGAGAATCATGCAAAAGAGTTGGAAACGAATGCTCCGCTTTGGAATGTCAGGCATGCTTGCCATTGCGTTGCTTGCAGGACAGACGGGGTTGGCTGCGGCTCAAGCCGTTAATACGATTCATTTTACGGGTTACTTCGATAAACAACTACGTGCTCAGTTGGCCGTTACAGCGGATTCTTTTCCAGTTGTGAACGTACGTCTGGTCAAGCAGGATGAACCCGATTCAGTATATTATGATGTAGGCACATCTATACTGATCTCCAAGGATGAGGTGCTAACCAACTATCATGTCGTTCAGGATTATGCTGAACTGTCTGATGGGGACGAAGGCACACTTACTGTAGCAAGCCCAGGTCATCTGGACAAGCCGGTTAAAGCCAAAATCATTAAAACAGATCCGGTGACAGATATGGCATTGCTGAAGCTGGACAAAGAAATCGACGCACAACCGGTGACGTTTGCAAATGCCAAAGATAATCAAATTGTCTATACCATCGGATTTCCTAAAAATTCTGCCGGGGAACTTGTGCTGTTGGACGAAGATTTCCCTTCAACTTATAATACAATTGCCAAGAGCCGAGTATTTAATTCACAAGATTCGGACGTTCCAGGCAAGAAGGGCATTGGCAGTATCGTAAAATCTGTGGCACAAGGCAATTCAGGTGGCCCTGTTCTGGACCAGAACAATCGGGTTATTGGCATGATGACCTTTGTATACGGAGGACGTACTTATTATATTACTTCCAAAACGTTGCAATCCTTTATTAAAGAAAGTGCAACCCCTGCGAAAAAGCAGGTCGTTGTTGCAGGTAAAGTAGCCAATTAACCTTTTGCTTATTGCAGTGGTTACATACGATTGAAAGTGAACGGCTCACCTTAACGCTCCTGTCGCATACAGACAGTGAGAGGGTGAGCTTTTTTGGTCTAAATACATAGCTAAATGCAGCTCTAAAGGTGTTTACAACCCCTGCGTTAACAAAATCGATGGATTATCCTTGTGATTTCCGGCCTTGATGGGTATCATTAGTGTGAGGTGACATGACAAACATGGAAAGATTACAAAAAATTATTGCACAGGCAGGCATTGCATCCCGCCGCAAGAGCGAGGAACTGATCCTGTCCGGCAAAGTAGAAGTTAACGGGGAGGTCGTAACCGAACTGGGTACGAAAGCGAACCCCGAAGAGGATATGATTACGGTTAATGGTAAACCGATCCGCAGTGAAAAGAAAGTGTACATGATGTTGAACAAACCGAAGGGTGTTATCACAAGTGCTTCAGACCCTGAAGGTCGGAAAATTGTATCCGACTATCTTAAAGGTGTCAAGGAACGGGTATACCCAGTGGGTCGTCTGGATTATGACACAGAAGGATTGCTCATTCTGACCAATGACGGCGAGTTTGCTCATTTGTTGACGCATCCGAAGCATCACGTACCCAAAACGTATCATGCAACCGTTAAAGGTGTTCCACATGGTTCGGCTCTGGAGAAATTAAAGACAGGCATTATGCTGGACGACGGTATGACAGCTCCGGCAGAGATTGAGTACAAAGATGTGGATACCGCAGCAAATGAATCTGTTATCTCTATTACGATTTACGAAGGGCGTAACCGTCAGGTTAGACGTATGTTCGAAGCGATTAACCATCCGGTAACACGTCTGAAACGGATTTCGTTTGGTGGTATTTTGCTTCAAAACCTGAAACGCGGACTCACACGTAATCTAACCAAAGAAGAAGTCAACAACCTGATTACGCTCGCAAAATCAGAACCCGCCAAAAAAATGAAAAAAAGGTAATGTGAGGACACATAATTTTCATAAAAGCGCCGCAGATTTGTGACGAAATTCGCTATAATTGTTCATAGGATGTTCACAGGTGTCCAAGACCGTTATATGCGAATGCTAGTCACTCAAGCTTTTTGCATAAATCCCTGGAGCGACTTTCAATCAGCAAGAGTTAGATCGAAATGGTGTTATTCGTCTAATTCTTGTACCCGGGAGCGTTTAGAATCAAATTATGCAAAAAGCTGACTTAAAAGGGGAGCAGCACATGGGGAAATCAAGAAGAGCGGTGCAGATCGTCATTTTGTTATTGATCCTGGTGTTGGGCGGATATGCGATTACTACATCGGTATCCGGCTCGAATGGCAAGCCAAAAGAAGGAGACAAAGCTCCTTCTTTTGAATTGCTGGGCCTGGATGGACAAGTTCATACGTCTGAGGAATACAAAGGCAAAGCCATGGTGATCAACTTCTGGGGGACTTGGTGTGAGCCTTGTGTCAAAGAGATGCCTGCGCTACAAGCGCAAGCGGACAAATGGAAGGACCAGGGTGTCCAATTTGTTGGAATCAATGTTGGGGAAGACCAGATGACCGTGGAAAATTTTGTTCGGCAGGTGGGCGTTACGTTTCCGATTATGCTCGACCGTGACAAAAACTCGATCCGGGATTTCGGTATATCTCCGATGCCAACGACATTTTTTGTCTCCGACACGGGTAAAATCTCCACCATTCATATCGGTCAACTTGATTTGAACACACTTGACGCTCAAATCTCACAACTGGCGAAACAGCCCTGACAGGAGGTCTAGTCGTGTTCCAAAATACGAAGTGTGAGTGCGGACACCAGAATCCGGTGGGCACTGTGCTGTGTGAAGCATGCGGCAAGCCGCTGCTGGAGGCCGAGGTAAAATCGGATGAAGTATTGGAAATGCGTTATGATGGCATGGCGCGTCGTTCGCAGCGTACGAATCCCAAAATTATTGACCGCATATGGAACTTTTTCTCATCGGTCAAAATTGCTGTTTACATGATTGTGTTTACACTTGTAGGTTCCATGCTAGGCACGATCTATCCACAAGAAAGTACATTTCTGAATATTGATCCATCCGTATATTACAAGGACACATACGGTCAGTTGGGTCATATCTATTATCTGCTGGGTCTGTCCCATACATACGAATCCTGGTGGTTTATTTTGCTACTGGTGCTGATCGGTGCTTCATTGGTCATATGCAGTCTAGACCGGGTACTTCCACTATACAAAGCGCTGAATAAACAGAAAATACGCAAACACATGCAGTTTCTTACACGCCAGCGACTGGTGTACCAAGGCTCCATAGAAGAGGCATCAGAAGACTGGATTAAGAAAGCGGTTACGCCGCTTAAAAAGAAAGGTTATCGTGTGCATACCGAGGGTAGTGCATTGCTGGCTGAGAAACAGCGATTCAGTCGCTGGGGACCTTATGTTATCCACATCGGCTTGATTATCTTTCTACTGGCAGTACTTGCCCGAGGGCTTCCCGGGCTGAATCTGGATGAGCATGTTGCTTTTCCCGAAGGTGAGATCAAGAAAATACCGAATACCTCCATGTATTTGAAGAATGAACAGTTTAATGTTGAGTTTTACAGTGAAGATGAGGTTCCAGAACAGTTCAAAAATTTGAACAAAACCGTTCCAAAACTGTTTGAAACCAAAGTGGTGTTGTACGAATGTACGGCAGATTGCTCGGATCCTTCGAAAAAACCTCAATTGACCGAGGTGGACCGACATGATGTTCGAGTGAACCATCCACTGAATTACCACGGATTGAAAGCATATCAGTTTGATTATGATTTGACACCAACGATTCGTTCGGTAACGCCTGATCTGGTCAATGCCCAGACGGGTGAGAAGTACGGAGCAATCCAAATTGCTATGGTGGATACGCAGCGAACGTTTGAAGCTGGACCCTATAGTCTGAATGTGAAAGAAAAATATATGGATTTTGGGCTGGATGAAAATGGAGAGCCCAAATCAAAGTCCCCTTCACCTAATGCGCCTGCCTTTCTATTTAACATCAAGGGACCCGATTTACCTGCAGAGGGCATGCAGTACTTGTATTTTGCGAAGCAGATCGATAAACAGCGTTTTCAACAGGACGCAATTAACAAACAGCTGAATGGAGGAGAAATTCCTTTGCAGCTAGAGGTCGATAGCATGGATAAGGTGGACATCATTCAGTCCGTGAGTTACCTCAATATCCGTATTGATAAGGCCATGCCTTTCGTATGGGTTGGGGCAGGAATCGTTATGTTGGGTCTGGTTATGGGCTTTTACTGGCACCACCGACGTATTTGGATTCGGATTGATGATGGACAACTTACCCTAGGCGGCCACACGAACAAAAACTGGTTTGGTTTTAGGCGAGAGGTTGCAGCTGTGTTAAAACATATGAATGTGGAAGTGGATGAGAAGTCGTTGGATAACGGGGGGAACCAAACATGAGTTTATTGGATTTCAGCAGCGACGCATTTATCGTATCTTTTTTTCTGTATTGTGCTGCATTTATGTTATATGGCGTTGCCGTCATGGGCAAGAAATGGAGTAATCGTGACCCGCAAGCTCATGTAGAACGATGGGGCAAGCGAGCCTTTATTGCATCAACGGTTGCACTAGCTGCACATCTCATCTTCTTTGGTACACGATGGGCTGGAGCAGGCCATATACCCGTAAGTAATATGTATGAGTTTATGAGTTTTCTATCCATGATGATTATGGTGGCATTTATTGTAGTTTACGCAATTTATCGAAAATCGTTGCTGGGACTATTTGCATTGCCACTAACCATCATTATTATGGCATATGCAGCCGTATTTCCTCAGGAAGTACAGCCGCTGATCCCTGCTTTGCAATCGATATGGCTCAAGATCCACGTGACGTTGGCTGCACTTGGCGAGGCATTCTTCGCCGTAGGTTTTGCCGCAGGATTCATGTACTTGTTACGCACAGTGGATTTCAGTGGCAAGGATAAGTCATCCAGACGCCAGCGAGGATGGGTTGAGTTTACATTAATCACTATCGTCGTTGTGGTTGGGTTTATCGGGTCGGTATTTGCTTTCCGTGCATCCGGATATGAAGCGGTTTTTGTTCAGAAAACCACGAGCATTGACACAGAGGTACAGGAAAATAGTACAATAGAGAAAGTGATTTATCGCATGCCTCCTATATTTGCACCTTATAATAGCGAAGTGGAGAGCATAAAACCGTTTCTTGGCATGAAGGAACCTTTGCTTGAGACACCTTCCTGGATGAACGGAGTTAATGCTGGACGTAAACTGAATACGGTAGTCTGGTCTTTGATTGTAGGGCTGATCTTATATGGACTTATTCGTTTAATTGTAAGAAGACCGCTTGGACAAGCTCTGCAACCAATGCTGGATGGCATTGATGCCGACGATCTTGATGAGATTAGTTACCGCGCAATTGCTATCGGATTCCCGATATTTACATTGGGAGCATTAATTTTTGCTATGATCTGGGCTCAGATTGCCTGGAGCCGTTTCTGGGGATGGGACCCCAAAGAGGTGTGGGCACTTATAACATGGTTATATTATAGTGTGTACCTGCATTTGCGTTTGTCCAGAGGCTGGCAGGGCCGCAAGTCTGCCTGGCTTGCAGTACTTGGATTTTTGGTCGTTATGTTTACGCTCGTTGGTGTGAATTTGATCATCGCCGGGTTGCATTCATACGCTGGGGCAGACTAGGAGAGGTAGTTTCGTAAAGTTCCCGAGAGAAATCCATGAAACACATACGTAAGCCCCTACGTTCAATGGGGCATTCAAATATTGTTCGCCAGATCGAACATAATAGAAGTGATGAGGAGTTATTGCAAAGGGGCTGGAGTGGAATGGCTGAACATGAGAACCGTATACTAGTCGTGGATGACGAGGAAAGAATCCGACGGCTTTTGAAAATGTATCTCGAAAAAGAAGGTTATGAAATCGATGAAGCAGAGGATGGGGAAACTGCGTTGCGAAAAGCAACTGCAGGTGACTATGGTCTGATTTTGCTTGATGTGATGTTACCGGGCATGGACGGCGTTGAAGTATGTACCCGTTTGCGTCAGGTAAAATCAACCCCTGTTTTGATGCTTACTGCAAAAGGCGAAGAAATTAACCGCGTTCAGGGCTTTGAAGTTGGAGCAGATGATTATGTCGTTAAGCCGTTCAGTCCACGTGAAGTGATTTACCGGGTGAAGGCGATTTTGCGTCGTTCTTCTGCGACAGCTTATCTGTCTAAGGAAAGTAATTCAAGCAACAATATCGTATTTCCTCATTTGGTCATCGAACATGATGCTCACCGCGTAACCGCAGGTGGGGAAGAGATCAGTCTAACACCGAAAGAATATGAACTGTTGCATTATCTCGCGACATCTCCAGATAAAGTTTTCTCCAGAGAAGAGCTGCTGAAGGATGTATGGAATTATGAATTCTTTGGTGATCTTCGTACTGTGGATACGCATGTGAAGCGTCTTCGCGAGAAGTTAAACAAGGTTTCGCCAGAGTCAGCGGCGATGATTACGACGGTGTGGGGTGTGGGTTATAAACTGGAAGTACCGAAGTAGTTTTAGTTTCTGGAGATCGCTGGTCGGGAAGTTATGGATTACGATTATTTGCCTTGTGGGCTGTGTACTCATAGCATTGGGTCTTTTTTTGCTGCCGTATATTGATACGAATTTTGCGGAGTCTGAGTCGAGAGATATCAAACGTTTGTTCACATATGTTTGTATTATCGGATTCAGCTTGACGACCTTTTTTGCGCTGTTTCTTTTTACGAAAATTACGCAGCCGATGCAGCAGTTAATTCAAGCAGCCAATGCGATTCGAAAAGGAAACTACGGTACACGTCTCTCCCTTGTAACGAGCGATGAGATTGGAGAATTGGGTAATACATTTAATCATATGGCTGCACAGCTGGAAGATAACATTCGCAACCTTAACCATGAGAAAGAACATCTGGCGAGCGTGCTCCGAAGCATGACCGATGCCGTAGTGACATTCGATGGTGAGGGAAAGGTTATTTTGACAAACCCCCCCGGCGAGAAAATCATGCAGGCTTGGTGTGATTTGGACTGGGCACAGATGGGCGAGAGACAGGACTCGGAGAATGCTGTGAGTTCTTCGCGAGAGGTACCGGAACCACTCGTTCCTTTGTTCAAAAAGGTGATGGAGCAGGGCGGCGATCAGAACTCTAACGTGCATGTGCAGCAGGGAGTCTGGTCTGTTCAGATGGCACCTTTGTACGCGGATAGTGTCGTTCGAGGCGCAGTAGCTGTGCTTCGTGACGTGACGGAGGAAGTACGACTGGAGAAGATGCGTCGTGATTTTGTCGCCAACGTCTCTCACGAAATACGTACTCCGCTATCCATGATGCAAGGGTACAGTGAAGCTCTTTTGGATGGGATGGCGGCTTCCCCAGAAGAAAGTGAAGAATTAATTCAAGTGATTCATGATGAGTCTTTGCGTATGGGCAGGTTGGTTAAGGATCTGCTTGATCTTGCGCGAATGGAAGCGGGTCATACGGATATGGCCGTGAAGGAAGTGGATTTGGTTGAACTATTGGAACGAGTATACAGAAAGTTCTCGGTACGTTCCAAAGAACAGGATATCCATCTTAGGTTTGAGTGCAAACAGTCTTCCATTGAACTTCATCAGGCGGATGAGGATCGACTTGAACAGGTGTTTACCAATTTGCTGGATAATGCGTTTCGGCATACTCCCTCAGGCAAAAATGTTGTCATATCGGCAGAGCTGTTAACTGATGTCCGGACACCTGTAGCTAAAGTGACTGTAAACGATGAAGGTGTAGGCATTCCGTCTTCCGATCTGCCATTCATCTTTGAACGATTCTACAAAGCAGATAAGGCTCGTGTTCGGGGTGAAAGTGTCGGTACAGGACTGGGGCTCGCAATTGTTAAAAACATTGTAGATGCGCATCACGGTACCATTATCGTTAATAGCGTACTTGGCGAAGGTACAGAGTTTATTTTACAATTTCCGGTGGATTCATCGAAATAGCCCGATTTCATACAAAAAGTGCGGAAGCACCCTCATGCTGAGGGTGCTTTTTTTGTTGAACAGTACCGTTTAATCTTGTTCAACGTGGAACAGTATGTTCATTTTTTTGCGTCAAAATATGTGTCCAAGATAAGTTTACCTCTTATGAAACATAAGCTTGAAGAGCGAAGATGTTAAAGGAGGAGTGGATTAGGCATGTCCAATGATAGAAAAAGGGTGAATATTAAAGCTTTCTTAGAAGGAAGATCGTTTCGAGCGGGATCACCGTTTATTCCAATAACATCGAGTGAAGTGGAGCAGTTTGAGTCCATTTTGAAAGCACTAGCAGTGACTATTCCTGCATCTGTCAGTCAGCCTACAGCGTCTAATACTCTCGCGTTGCAAAACAGTTTACGGAGTTTGCTCAACTTTGTTAATACCTCTGGTTTTCGAGCTGGGGTGAAAGCGGAGTTACAATCCGTTCTGGAACTAACCATTGCAGGCTCTGAAGTTGTGCCTGTAGCCGTTATTAATCTAGCTGGAAACTTGCAAAATTTACTCGATGATGTATTAAGTGTAACGTTGCTTCTGGAAGTTCCGCCTGCGGAAAAAGATAAATTGGTTGGTTTGATTCGTTCCATATCCGTATCATTGACTCGTGCTACCAGTTCATTTGGAACATCAGGAACTCCAGGTCCTCCAGGTCCTCCAGGTCCCCCGGGAGTTCCGGGAGTTCCAGGGGTTCCGGGTGTTCCTGGACTGCCAGGTCCGACCGGGTCAGGAGGAACAGTTGGACCAGTAGGTCCGGTAGGACCTCTAGGGCCTCAAGGCGTACCAGGTCCGCAGGGGGCGCCTGGAGTTGGACTGGATGATATATCCGTTTTTGACCCAGCTCAGGCACCTGGCTATGTGCAAGGTCAAGTAGTTTCGTATAACGGTAGTCTTTATGTAGTTAACGTAAATGGTCCCACCGGTATACCTGGAAGTTCTCCAGACTACACGTTGTTTTTGTCAGGAGGAATGACTGGAGCAACTGGGGCAGGTTTAACGGGCTCTGTTCCATTTGATCCAGCGGTAGCACCAGGTTATCCGGCAGGACAAATTGTAACATTTGGCGGTAGTACCTATATTACTAGTGTGGCATCGCCAACGGGAACACCGGGTAGTTCACCGGATTATACTTTGCTAGCAGCGGCCGGAGCTACTGGAGCCACCGGGGCAACGGGTGTGGGACTCGGTGGTTCTGTTCCATTTGATCCAGCGGTAGCACCAACGTATCCAGCGGGTCAGGTCGTAACATTTGAGGGCAGCACCTACATTACAAATGTGGCATCGCCAACAGGAACTCCCGGTACTTCAACGGACTATACACTCTTGGCGGGAGCAGGACCTACAGGGGCAACGGGAGCCACTGGCTTAGGTTTAAGTGGAATATTACCGTTTGATCCGGCAGTAGCACCAACGTATCCAGCGGGTCAAATAGTGACGTTTGACGGTAGTACCTATATTACTAATGTAGCTTCACCAACTGGAACTCCAGGTACATCACCAGACTACACATTGCTTGCTGGCGCAGGAGCCACCGGTGCAACCGGAGCAACAGGAGTGGGCTTGAATGGAGCAGTTCCGTTTGACCCAGCAGTAGCACCAACGTATCCAGCGGGTCAAGTTGTAACTTTCGACGGCAGTACGTATATTACAAATGTCGCATCGCCAACGGGAACGCCGGGAACATCCCCGGATTATACATTGCTTGCAGGCGCAGGACCAACGGGGCCCACGGGTGTAACAGGAGCGACTGGAGTAGGTCTGAACGGGATTGTACCGTTTGATCCAGCAGTAGCACCAACGTATCCAG